>CAYNUI010000091.1:0-6805 GCA_964400185.1 uncultured Hyphomonas sp. | reverse complement strand
CCCGGTGATGCTTTACTGGAAATCTTTGTTCGCCCGAGCAAAGTCTGGACGCGCGATGGCAATGATATTCGCATGACTGTCCCCGTCCCACTGAAAACAGCCTTGCTCGGCGGGCAGGTCGATATCGCGACGCCGATGGGCCAAATCGCGCTCAAAATCCCTGAAGGCAGTAATTCCGGCGCCGTGCTCCGCCTGCGCGGAAAGGGCGTTCAAACCCCCACCAAACCTGGCCATCTTTACGCGCGCCTGGAGATTCAAATAGAAGATCCTAAGGACCCTGTGTTAAAGGATTGGGCGAGAGGGTATGGGGGATGACTGAAATCCGTTCATAATATTCACTATCCATTCAGAGGAATTTGGTCATATCGGCCTTGTGATGAAAAAGATTGCCGCTCTTTTTGCGTTTATTGCGCTCGCTTTAGCGCCGGCACCCGTGCTGGCTCAGGGGAAATGGGGAAACTCATGGACCGCTGACGAGGCGCGTGATGCGCGCGATCAGGGAGCGACGGTTCCGCTTCGGGACATTTTCCGACGCCTAAAGAATCAATATGGTGGCTACCAGATTGATGCGAACCTCTATAATCGCGGGAATGGGCAAGTTTATGTGGTCGACTGGATGACCGAGAAAGGCGAACGCCTCCGAATTACGGTCGACGCGCAGTCGGGACGAATTATCTCTACGAATTGAGGTAGAAATCATGAGAATTCTTGTTGTTGAAGACGAAGCGGATCTCCGCCGCCAATTGGCCGATGCCCTGACCCATGCCGGGTATGCGGTTGATCTCGCTGCCGATGGTGAAGACGGACACTTCTTGGGAGATACCGAGCCTTATGATGCAGTGATCCTGGACCTTGGTCTGCCGAAAATGGACGGTGTGACGATCCTCGAGCGCTGGCGCGAGGACGGGAAAACCTTTCCTGTTATGATCCTCACCGCGCGCGATCGCTGGAGCGAGAAAGTCGCTGGATTTGACGCTGGTGCTGACGACTATGTCACCAAGCCGTTCTACACTGAAGAAGTGCTGGCGCGTCTTCGTGCGTTGCTGCGCCGGGCTTCTGGTCACGCGGTCGCGGCGATTGAAGCCGGGTCTCTGCGCTTGGACACACGCGCCGCCCGCGCCACGGTGAATGGCGAACCGATCAAGCTGACGGCGCACGAGTACAAAGTGTTGAGCTACCTGATCCATCATCAGGGCCGGGTCGTTCCGCGTACCGAATTGGTCGAGCACATTTATGATCAAGACTTTGACCGTGACTCGAACACCATCGAAGTGTTCATTGGTCGCCTGCGCAAGAAGATCGGCAATGACCGGATTCAAACCGAGCGCGGCCTTGGCTATCGCTTGGTGGTTCCAGAAGACGAACGCTCAGGCGTTGTGACTTAGGTCCATTCCGGGCTAGTCCGGACGAATGGAGTCGACGCCGCCCCTTCAACAAAGATTTGGACGCCTGTCTCTGGCGCGCCGGATTCTCATCGGCGCGCTGCTTTGGAGTGTGTTGATTGTTGTCGGCGGCGTGATTGCGATCTCGGCGGTCTATCGCGCGCAGACCGTCAATCTTTTGGACGCCGAGCTTGATTCGACTTTGGTAACGCTGGCCCGTGCGATCGAGCCCATCGAAGGTGACCCTGGCCGCATTCGAGAAATCCCTGAACGCCTGCCGTCAGATGCACGCTATGAGACACCGCTTTCAGGACGGTACTGGGTGATCGTGCCCGTTGATGCGAGCGGGGAATATGAAGAAGATATCCGCCCGCGCAGCGTTTGGGATGGCAAACCGCCGCTGCCACGCTCGCTGGCTGACCAAGCCTTGGCTGCACCTGGAACCGTGATCCGCGGCAATTATCCGGATGGGCCGGCAGGCGAACCGATCCGCATTGCGGTTCAATCCATCACCATTTCCAGCAACACCAATCCGATCTTGCTCGTCGCAGCGACAGACCGGACCCAGTCAGATACGGGCGCGGATCAGCTCAGAACCATTCTCTTGATTGCGATGATCGCGCTGGCGGGCGGAACCCTCCTCGCCATGGCGACGGGCCTCAGATTCGCGTTGCGACCCTTGGATCGAATCCAGTCAGACATTTCCGCCATTCGCGAAGGCCGCTTGGCAGCGCTCTCTGGGGACTATCCACAAGAGGTGAAGCCGCTGTCGGAAGAGCTCAACAAATTGCTGGAGCACAATCGCTCCGTCGTGTCGCGCGCTCGGACGCATGTCGGCAATCTCGCGCATGCGCTTAAGACGCCACTCGCGGTGCTCCGAAATGAAGCCAAAGGCGAGACGCAGCTCGATGATGTGGTGCGTCGGCAATCCGAAAGCATGCGGTCGAATGTCGATCACTATTTGCGACGCGCCCAAGCTGCAGCGCGCGCGGAAGCCCTCGGAGTGCGTACGCAAGTCTTGGAAGCGGCGGATGGTATCGCTCGGGTCATGAACAAGCTGTTCGAACGCGATGGCAAACAGGTGGAACTGCATATTCCGAGCAATCTCTATGTCCGAACTGAGCGTCAGGACCTGGAGGAAATACTTGGTAATCTCCTCGACAATGCTTGCAAATGGACCGACTCTAAGGTCGATGTGCACGCCCACCAAAACGAGGATGGGATGGTCGTCATCCATATTGATGATAACGGGCAGGGCCTGTCTCCAGAAGAACGCGAGCAAGCCGTCAAACGCGGTATTCGCCTTGATGAAACAGCACCGGGCACAGGGCTTGGTCTCTCTATTGTCGCCGACATTGCTAGTATGAATGGCGGCAGCCTCACGCTTGAAGAGAGCCCGCTCGGTGGATTGCGTGCCAGCGTTCAGCTACGGCGCGCTTGATCAACGTGCCGCAGGGCAGGGTACGGATTTTCTGCCTATATTGGATCTTATGAGAGCTCGAACGAAACGTCTTTATGCGGTGAGCGGAGCCGCTGTTTTGATCGTCGCGGCGCTGGCCCTTGCGGCTATGGGCCTGCGCCAGCATGCAGATCTGTTCTACACGCCGCAATTGCTCGTCGAGCGGGGCATGCCCGAAATCGGACAGCGTGTGCGGGTCGGCGGATTCGTCCAAATCGGGTCCCGCCGAAACGGCGAAGGCGCGGAAATGCTTTTTGCTATCGAAGATGGATCCGGCGAGCGCGTTGATGTCTCTTATACCGGTCTCGTCCCGGATCTCTTCCGAGAAGGGGAAGGCGTCGTCGCCACCGGTCGGTTCGTGGAAGGCTCTGAGGTTTTTGTCGCTGAAGAGATTCTCGCCAAGCATGATGAGAACTATCAGCCGCGTGAACTCGAAGACGTTCAAAACCCGAATAACACCTATTGATCACGACAAAGAGATCGCCCCTTGATTGGCGGTCCTTCGCGCATCACCCTATCTGCAAATGAACAAGCAGGAGATGCGCCATGCGAAGCGAACGCGTCGAATTTACAAACTCTGATGGAACGGTTTTGTCGGGTGTGCTGGAAGTACCGTCCGGCCCCGTGAAAGCCTGGGCGCTGTTCGCCCATTGCTTTACCTGTTCCAAGAAAAGCCTTGCCGCCAGCCGCGTTGCGCGGGGACTTGCAGCTAGCGGAATTGGCGTGCTGAGATTTGATTTTACCGGGCTCGGCGAGTCGGGTGGCGACTTTGCGACGGCTGGCTTTTCCTCAGACGTGAGTGATCTGATCGATGCTGCGGCTTGGATGAAAGGCGAACGCAAACCAGTCAGTTTGATGATTGGTCACTCGCTCGGCGGTGCCGCGACCGTGGTTGCGGCGGGACAGATCGAAGACATTCAGGCGGTTGTCACAATCGGCGCTCCGTCTGATGCCGAACATGTCGTCGAACAGTTCCGTGAAAGCGTCCCGGAGATCGAAGCCGAGGGCGCCGCACAGGTGCAGCTTGGTGGGCGCCCCTTCACCTTGAGCCGAGAATTCCTCGAAGATGTCAAAACCGCGAGCGTGCGCGACGCGGCCGAGAAACTCCGAAAGCCCTTCCTTATTCTCCATGCGCCTGGCGACGATGTCGTGGGCATTGAAAACGCGACGCAACTCTTCCTTGCAGCTAAACACCCGAAGAGCTTTGTCAGCTTGGATCAGGCCGATCACTTGCTGACGGGCAAGGATGATTCGGTCTTCGTGACGGAAGTCATTTCAGGCTGGGCGGGCCGATACATTGAGGCCGATCCAGACGATGCGTCTGTGCCGTCTTTGCCGAACCGCGTCACTGTCGGTGAAACGCTCGCCAATGGCCCTTATCAGAATGACGTTTTGGTCGGGCATCACCACCTGCTCGCAGATGAACCGGCAAGCATTGGTGGGGCCGATACAGGCCCGGACCCTTATGCCTTTGTCGCGGCTGGTCTTGGCGCGTGTACATCGATCACGCTGCGCATGTATGCCAACCGAAAAGGCTGGCCGTTGTCGCGGGTGACGATCGGTCTTGATCATGAGAAAAAGCATCATGAAGACTGCACGGACTGTGGTCCGCGCGACAAAATTGACGTGTTCACGCGTTCCATTCATCTTGAAGGCGACTTGGATGACGAGCAACGCCAGCGTTTATTGGAGATTGCAGATCGTTGCCCTGTGCATCGAACACTTGAGAAAGGCGCGAAAGTGGAAACAGTTCTCGCCACAAATCCGGCTTAATGATCTTTAATGAGTGTTAGGCTGTTACTTTCGTAAATTTCGTACCAGATAGGTACATTACATCTTTGGAGGCATGGAAGTCGATGAAATTGTTTGGCATTTCCCGAAATGCATTGGTTGCAGGTCTTGTTGGTGCAGGCGCTATGGGAGCGTTCTTGCTGGGACCGCAATTCCCAAACGCCGACGCCAATCCGATCACACTTGAAGCGCCGCAGGGTGCGCCGCTGTCTTTTGCGGATCTGATCGAACAAGTCAGCCCGGCCGTCGTTGGCGTTCGTGTGCGCACAGAGATCCAGCTGACTGATCGTCAGCTGTCCGATCGTGAGCGCTTTTTAGAGCAGTTCGGCCTTATCCCGCGCGATGAGGAACCAGAACCCCGCGAAGGCTTTGGTCAAGGCTCTGGCTTCTTCATCTCCGAAGAGGGCCACATCGTCACCAACAATCACGTCATCGATAATGCCGTCGAGATTGAAGTGACTTTGGACAATGGCTCCGTGCTCGAGGCTGAACTTATCGGCGCGGACGCTGAGACCGACCTTGCGGTTCTCAAAGTCAAAGATCCTGGCACGTATCCTTATGTCGGCTTCGGCACGTCCACGACTCTCCGCCGTGGCGATTGGGTTGTCGCAGTCGGAAGCCCGCTCGGATTCTCTGGCACGGCAACGGCAGGCATCGTTTCTGCGGTTGGTGAGCCTGGCGATCTGCGCCGGTCTCAGTCTTACACAGACTATTTGCAAATCGACGCCGCTATCAATCGCGGCAACTCTGGAGGCCCAACGTTCGACCTCAATGGTCGTGTCGTTGGAGTGAACACCTGGATTGCATCGACAACAGGCGGCTCGATCGGACTCGGTTTCGCCATCCCAGCAGAACTTGTCGAACAGGTCACAACGACGCTGATCAATGATGGCCGCGTGTCACGTGGTTGGCTTGGCGTTCAGATTGGCAATGTCAGTGAAGAAATGGCCGAAGCCATCGGTCTTGATGAAGCCAAGGGCGCGATCGTTTCAAGTGTCACGCCGGGAAGCCCGGCCGAATCCTCTGGCCTACAGCGCGGCGATGTCATCGTGCGTGTGAACAGCAAGGATGTCGCGGACTCTATCACCACAACCCGAGAAGTCGGCTCGCTTGCCGCGGGCTCGCGCAACAAATTCGTGATCTATCGCGATGGCGAACGCAAGACGATCAATGTGACCGTCGGCGAACGCCCGGCAAATCTCGGCCAGGTCGGAAGCTCAAGCTCGACGCCAACGCCAGACTCTTCAGATGGCTCAGAAGCACCGCTCGGCGTGTCTTTGAAGCGTCTCAATGATACCGACCGCGAGCGGTTGGATCTCGATGATGACGAGCAAGGCATGTTGATCACCGCGATCGATCGTGACAGCGCGCTTTATCAAGCTGGCGTTCGCGAAGGCATGGCGATCTTGGATGTTAACTACAAGAAACTCGACAGTATCTCAGTCCTCGAAGAAGAGGTGTCTAAAGCTGAGTCGAGCGGCCGGAATCGGTTACTCTTGGCAATCCATGGTGAGATGGGCACACGCTTCGTCACTGTGGACCTGAACGAAGACGAGTAAAGTAAGAGGAGAGCCAGTATGCACGTCCTGGTAATTGAAGACGATCGCGAGCACGCTCAATTCATTGAGAAAGTGCTATCCGAAGCGGGACACAGTGTTGAAACCGCAGAGGATGGGGCTGGCGGCCTGACCCGCGCGCGCGAGGATCAATTCGATGCCCTCGTCGTCGATCGCATGCTGCCTGAAAAACCTGGCCTCCAACTGGTCGAGGAGTTTCGCAATGGCGGTGGGACGACCCCGGCGCTCTTCCTCTCGGCTTTGTCCGATGTCGACAATCGCGTTGAGGGCTTGAAGGTTGGCGCGGATGATTATCTCGCCAAGCCGTTTGCGCCTGAAGAACTCGTCGCGCGTATTGAAGCGCTCGGCCGTCGTCAAACCTCGGGCGAACCGCCGGTCACCAAGCTCAAAGTTGGCGATCTAGAAATGGATCTCTTGGCTCGCAAAGTGACCCGCGGAGAAACCCGGATCGATCTGCAACCGCGCGAGTTCAAATTGCTCGAATATTTGATGCGCCACGCCGGACAAACGGTGACCCGCACCATGCTGCTTGAGAAAGTCTGGGACTATCATTTCGACCCGCAAACCAATGTGATCGACGTCCACATCTCTCGCCT
>CAYNUI010000090.1:0-9497 GCA_964400185.1 uncultured Hyphomonas sp. | reverse complement strand
AAACGCGAATGGCGAGCCGCAAGTCGTCACGACAAACCAGCCGGATATCTGGCCCCTCAGAGAAGACCGCGTCTGGACAACCGCCGCGCTTGCGAAAGCCACACGCGATGAGCTCCAAGAGCAACTCCAAGTCACCCTTCCTGAGAGCGTCACCGACGCGCAAGTGGCGCGCCAGGTCGCGGCGCTCGCCTACCAGCGTGGCGAGACCTTGCTCCTTCGCGACCCACCCTGGGGCGCGGAGCATACGCCCGGCATGCATGAAGCGCCCCTGGTTCAACGACACGCGCCGCTTCTCGCCGCGCTGACTTTCGCGCTGATCGGCATTGGCGTTTGGCTCTGGTCGGCGTTCAATATGCGCGCTTACTTGCAGCGTCGTCGTCCTGGCGATCCAGGCCGCGTGATTGAGCTGTTCTCCGATACCCGCCACCAGGCCGACAAAGTACAGAACGCGATCCGCCGCGCGGCCAAAGCCTTGCTTCAGCGTCAGCCGGGCCATGAGCGGCTCGACATCAAAGCCTCGATCAAAGCAACTGCCAAAGCGCGCGGTCTGTTCACGCCGGTCGAGAAACGCGACACGCGGATGCCGGAATACATCTTCCTGATCGATGCCCGTTCGCGGGCCGATCATGAGACCCAGCGCACGCTCGATTATCTTGATCGCCTGCGCAAAGAGCATGTGCCGATCACGCACTATTTCTATGAGCGCGCCCCAGATCGCGTCCGTGCGAGCATGGGGGCGCCTTCGCAGTCTCTCGACCTTATCGCGTCAGAGCATTCAGATAAGAGGCTGGTCTTAGTCGGCGATGCGGCCTCTATGTACGCCTCGAACCGAACCGGCTCGGGCGCGTGGAAAAAGACCTTGGAGTCCTGGCAATCGAAATCCTTCGTCACCACGGTACCTGTCGATGAGTGGGGCATTGAAGAAGAGAAATTCACGCAAGAAACCGGGCTCTACACCAATGTCCTCTCGGCTGAAGGCTTAGAAGCCTTACCCACAACCATGTTCGCTGAGGGCTATAATAGCGGCGTCCCGCTTGCCCCCGCCGGCGCACTGGATGTGCCGCCGCTTCCATCCCTCATGCGCCGTGATCCCGAGCGCTGGGTGATTGAGTCAGCGCCGGATGAAGACGAATGGCTGGACCTGCAATCGGCGCTGGTGGGCTATTTGAGCATTCCCGGCTGGCGATGGCTTTGCGCGTGCGCGGTCTATCCGGTGATCGAGTGGGACCTGACGGTGGCGCTCGGCCAAGTTCTGACCGGTGCCGACGAGGATCCGCTTTTCTCAGAATCGCTGGCCGCGCGGCTCTCTGAACTGCCTTGGATGCGCGCCGGAGAAATGCCGGATTGGCTGCGCGCGCGTCTGATTGAAGAGATCGATCATATTGACCGCGAAGCCGTGCGTGAGCTGATCGCCAAAATCCTCGAAGCCGTCGACAGCGAGGAGAAGAAAGGCGGCGACACGATTAGTTTGAAATTTGGATACCTGCAGGGCCGCGAGCCAGACTCGGACGAGCGCTTTGTCGACTTTGTCACCCGCGCGCCGGAAAGCATGGATGAGAACGCCCTGCTCGCGACCCGTAAATTGCGCGAACTCTTGCGGCCGAACCTCCTCAAACGCCTCATCGATCCAGGCGCACTCGGATGGGCGGTGATCGGCCTTGTCGCTGCCGGGATCGCTTGGCTCATCGCGCCGCGCTATATCGGAGGGCCGAGCCATACGGGCGCTTGGATACCGCTGCTGGCCATGTTGGTCGGGCCTGTCCTCGCTTGGCTGGCTTGGCGAGGCGGTAAGCGCGTGTGGCGCGATCGTCCAAGAGATGCGAGCGGGGTTGCCGCCTTCCCGGAGAAAGCCCTGCTCTGGCTGATGACCCTGTTTGGATTGACGGGCCTTGCGGCGCGTTGGATCGATACACGCGGGCGGGTGAGCCTTCCAGGCACGGCGAAACTGCTGAGACGCCGCGTCGAAGTTTGGACCATGGTTCCTTTGGTGCTTGTTGGCCTTGTGGTCGGCTTTTTCGCAGCCGCCATTATCAGTCTCATCTGGTCCGGACTTTATGCGCTGAATGATGGCTGGCTCTCGGCCGTTCGAAACTCGCTTATCGGCGAGATTGTCCTGAGCGTGTTGCTAATTGTCGGGCTCTATTTCGGCGCGCACCTCATCTGGCGAGTCTTGCGTCGGCTCTATGATGTGACTGTACGCCTCGCAGATCGCGCAAGCTTGCAGCGGCACGACCTTTCCCATCAGCCGGGCGGGCGTTTCTCTCGATCGCTCTTTGTCGTTTCCGCCTTTTATGTCGCCCTAGGACTCGCCGTAGGGGTGAATGCGCTCATTAACATCGTGATGATGCTCATTCAGTCGACGGTTCTCTTCAATCAAACCTCCGACGTGGTTGTATTCATACTGTTTCTAGTCATGCTGTTGGTCATCCCCGCCTGGCATGTTTGGACCTTGCGGCGCTTCGCGAACGCGCTCGTGCGGATTGAGCAAGGTGAGACGGTTTCCGAACCCGGCCCCGCCATGAAAGCCGCAGCATGAGTTGGCTCCGCGAGATCTGGGCCCAATCGGGCAAGCAACTGCAACGCCTCGGCGGCTTCCTGCTCGCCGCGCTTGTGATCGGCTTTGGCGTGGAATGGATTGCCACCTCCAACGCGCGCATGATCCAAGTCGAGCCCTCAACCATAAACGATCTCGCCCTTTCGCCCGATGGAAGCGTCATAGCCGTCGCTTATGCGAATGGGATCGTCGAACTGCGCGAGACCGGGCATCAGCGCCGCCTGATCCGCCGCTTCGGATCGGCGCAAGCGCCGGTTATGGATGTCCATCTCGATGATGCGACAGAGGCCGGCCTGCGCCTCACAATGGCGCGCGCAGACGGGCGCTTGCTGCTCGAAACCGCGCGTGAGGGTCAGCGGCTAAGCGATGATGTGACCTTCACGCCGTCTCTCCTCACACCGCAGTTCATTGTCGCCGAGGATGGCGCGATCTGGGCGCATGGCATCAATGAGCAAGGGCCGTGGATGGGGCGGTTAGAGCCGGGTGGAAACTTTGCGCAGCCGATTATCGTGGGAAGCTCCAGCACAGCGCGAATGACGCTCCTAAGTGCCACGTCCCGGCGGGCTCACTTGCTGACCGGCGACCAACACACGATTTGGGAAACGTACGATCCAAACCTGGATGGCGGGATCGAAACGCCGATCACGATCCGCGAACGCTTACCGCTGAGCGCCGGATATGTTGAGCTACAAACGGGCGAGCTGATGACAGCCGTCAACGGTGCATGGCGCACCGCGACGGAGACCTTCATTGGTGAGGAACGCGGCGGTATCGTCATGTATGGCGGCGGTGCACAAGGCGAAGGCACAACCGCGAGCGGCGAGCCGTTTAACTCGAATGCGTTAACCGCAGCACACCGCACCCTCCCCTTTGGTAGCGTGGTGGAAGTGACGAATGAGACGAATGGACAGACCACAACGTTGAGGGTGAATGATCGCGGCCCGTTCGAGGATAATGCCGTCATCGGCGTGACCTCGCTTGGCGCGATGCAGCTCGGGCTACTGACGTCTACGGTTGAGAGCGGCGCACCCACAGTCCGGCTCAAATATCTCGGAACCCGCAATCAGGCGATTGGCGGAGACATTCTCGAGACCCGGCAACTTGAGACGAGCGCGCGTGAGCGGATAATGCAGCCCGGCGGCAGGCTGACCACGGCAGCGATCTCTCCCAATGGCAACCTGATCGCGCTTGGCAATGAGGAAGGCATTATCCATTTCTCCTCATTCGAAACCGGCGTGTATCCGCTACCATTCCAACCTCATGATGGCGGAGTATCGATCCTAAAGTTTTCGCAAGACAGCACAAGGCTTCTCACGATCGGTGAAGATTCCTTTGTTAGCGTATGGGAAACGTCCGATTGGACCCGGCTGAGCGAAAGGGCCATCCAATCAATGCAAGTCTACTCAGCGAACTTTTCGCCGGATGGATCGCTTGTTGCAACGGTCACGATCGATGGCGACATCACGGTTTGGAACGCAGATACGATGACGGAAGCCTACACGCTGGATCAGCCTGGGTCTGGCGTCCTGGAGGTCGACTTCTCGCCAGATGGCACGCTCATATCAACCGCAAGTTCTGACGGTTCGGTGCGCACATGGAATGCCGACAGCGGAACGCCGATGAGAGAGGTCGCTCCGTCTCGCGGGACCCACGTGTCTGCGCAATTTAGTGCGGATGGAAGCACTTTGCTGTTTACGAGATACCCGGCAACCGTCGTCGTCAAAGACGTTGCAACGCTCGATACTGTGTCAGAATTTTCGACCTTAGATCAAGACAGCCGTCCGAGCGATGCCACGCTAACCAATGCCGTGCTTTCGCCGGACGGCACGAGGATTCTAACGACCGACTTAAGCAATACGGTTAGCCTTTGGGATTCTGAATTCGGTATATTGCTGGCGACGATGGCGACCGGAACTGAACAAACCCGATCCGCGATCTTCTCTCCGGACGGTTCCAAAATTTTGACCGCGAGTGCCGACGGCACGGCTGTCATTTGGACCGAACAAGCGCCGAACGTTTGGGTACCAGCCCGATCCGAACTCCCCTGTCAATCTGAGGATCGCCAAGCCTTTCTCGAGACCCTTGGAGACGAGCCGCGCGGCCTCTGGATGTGGTCGAAAGTGGATGGATTATGCGAGGTCGCGTTCGATGACCGACGCCTGACTTGGTCCGATCCGCTGCCTCAAGACACGACCGTCGTCCAATTCCTACCGCGCCGACACAATAACGCTATCGACTCGCTCCTCATCGGACGTGCCGATGGCACAGTCGAACACCTGAACGACCTCGGAAATACGGTTCACGCGCGTTATCACGGCCATGGCGGGGCGATCACGCACATAGAGGTGTCTGAAGACCGAGACGATATGCGCATCGCCATCGGCGCGGCGGATGGGTCAGTTCAAATCATCGACCTGCCCGGCCAGAAATCGTCTTTGTTCGCAAAGACCAATACGGATTTGATGGGTATCTTGAGTAGTGCGAATGCCTTGCGCACCGGGCTTATTGAAGCCGTCTTGCCCCCAACAAAGCCGATCCCAGGCGGTAGTCGCGCGGGTGCTGGTTCCAGATCATGGAGACTGGACGACCCGCTCGCGCCTCAACAGTGGAACCTTGAATCAGCGAGCACCATCCGCGGCGGTGCGGGCTTCCTTGAGTATTGGGAAAAAACCGGGAATTTTGGTTCGCCCGACGTCGTGGTTGCGCATGTCGATAGCGGATATGATCCAAGCTTACCGGACTTTGCGAGCGCGAACATCCTTCCCGGAGTCGATATGGTGGCGGATGCGGATATTGGAAATGACGGCGATGGGCGCGATTTTGATCCGACCGATCCAGGGGACGAATGTCCTGAACGCGGCGTCTTGGAGAGTAGCTATCACGGCTCCCACAATTTCGCCGCGATGACGGCGCCACATGACGACATTGGCATCGCCGGCTTTGCACCGGGTGTGTCCTACGTTCCGGTCCGAGCCCTGGGAAAATGCGGAGGACGGCTCTCCGCGATCAATGACGGCATACGCTGGGCGGCCGGGACAATTCCAGAGTTCAATGCGCTTGGCGAAGAAGTCTGGAACGAAAATCCGGCAGATATTATCGTCTTGCCATTGGGCCTTTTCCGAACCTGTCCCACGACCATGCAGGATGCGATCAATAGCGCCACGGACCTCGGAATTACCGTGGTCAGCGCCGCTGGCAATGCGGGCGTACAGGCCGAGTTTTATGCGCCTGCAGGCTGCGAGAACGTTATTTCAGTTGCCGCCAGTGATGCTCGAGGCATGCTGACCCCCTACTCTAATTATGGGGTTAGCATCGACTTGATGGCTCCTGGTGGGGATTTGTCCCGAGACGATAATTTGGACGGAAATCCAGACGGGGTGCTCTCCGCCCGCCGAACCGCGAATTGCGTCGACCCGGTAACAGGCGCGGTGGTGGAAGAGTGTTTCCATTCTTACGAGCAAGGCACCAGCATGGCCGCCATGCATGTTGCGGGGGCCTTGGCTCTGATCAAATCTCAATTCCCCGATCTCACCTCAGAAGAATTGACCGCGACCCTACTCGAGCGCGCGACCCGGCCAACGATAGACCAGGATGTAGCGGCCCCGGTACAATCAACGCCAGAATGCGAAGACCTGATCGAAAATGGGACCACGTGTCTCCGTTCCGTTGGCGGGCGTATTTTGGATATGTCGATGTTGGTTAATGGCGGACCGCCAGCACCAATTGACGATGACACGCCATCCGTGGCGACCGCCTCAAGCGAATCGGCGCCTAAACAGGAGGCACTAGAACTTGATGCGGAGAGCGACGCAGAATCTGATCTAGAGAGCGCAGAGTAGACGCCGTTTCTCTCTAGGAAAGCGCTAAGACGATCGCGCAGACGAGCGCGTCTTTCTTTTTCTCAAACTCTGGCAATTCCTCGAACGGCACCAGCATGGGATGGTGCTTCTTTTCGTCGTCTCGAGTCGCGCCATAGGTCCAACCATCCTCTAGACGCTGCGCCATCCATTGTTCGTGCTGCGCCCCGGCGCCAGCTTGCGGGTTGTCTTGAACAAAGCGGACGCTCTCTTCGGTCGACGCTTTCATCCAATCCGGCGCCCGATCCCAGGTCGGAATGTCCGATTGTCCATATGCCGCCGACCAGGCTCGCACCGCCTCATGCACCGCACGAGATATCGCTTCTAAATCACTGATCATAGGATAGATTCGCTCCCGAGGCCCTGACTCTATCAATCAAGTAAGCCCTTGAAAACTCATCCCGCTCCGATACGCTTCAAGTCTGGTTGAGGAGAGAGGGACGTATCATGCTCAAACTGACATCTAGGCGCATATTTTTGGTGTCATCCGCCTCAACGCTGGCATTGCTTGGCGGATGCGGTTCTGAGCAATCCGAACCAACGCCCGGCCCGGTTGATCCGGAGGGCTCCCCCGAGCTTGATATTGAACTCACCGAGGAAACCCGCGAACTTGCGCGCATGGTGCTCGACGAATTCCTACTCGATACAGAAAATGAGCAGTTCAGTGCCAATGTCGCGCCATTGCCGGGTCCGGAAGGTGGAAGCCGCGAAGATAAAATCGCGCGCGCGATCGCGCTTGTCGCTCGAAGACCCGAAACCAAGTGGTTCTATTGGAACGAGTCTGACGCCGACAGTTTCGACTACCACCATCTCGTAGCATCGGGCGAAACCATTGCGACGGAAGATGGCGGCGAGGTTTCCACGGGACTTGTGGAAGACGAATTCGACCTCACGCCGGAGCTGCTCCAAAATCTCATCGAAGCCAATTATTTCGACTATCCTATTTCGCAGGCCTTGGAGGAAAACGAGGATGCCGCGAACCGGGTCATCGTCGCGCTGCGCGGCGCCGAAATCGTCAATGATGGCAGCGGCGAAAACGCTCAGATAACGCTAAGGGATCGCCATCCGAGCCACCGCGACCCAAATTGCGTTTTCATCTCTTGGCATCGCAAAGACGACGAAGACGACACACTCGCCGTGTTCAAAGGATCAACGGTCCCGTCTGAAATGTATCTCGCGCTGTACCAGTCTTTTGACGGCACCATGTATAAATCCAGCATGATGCCTCAAGGGCTTCATACGCGTTACGTTGGCAACATGAATATGAGCGGCGGCGTCCATCCAAACACACTTCGCCAACGGTCGGTTTGCCCGGTTATTCGCGAACCGAGCAAGGACCGCGATTTCTTCGATTTGAGCCATTCGATTTGGGACCCAGATTCGTCTAGCCGTTCTGCAAGATCGGTCGGAGCACATATACACGCCGGTTATTGGGACACGCGCTCGCAAGCTGGATGGGCTTGGAAATTCTCGTCCGCGGGATGCCAGACAATTTGCGGTTCAGCCAAAGACGATCGCAAGAGCGGCGACATCGCGCGCTTTTATGAAGCCATGGACATCCCAACCGCCGAAAATGGCGATGACGGCTTTACCAGCGACAAATATGGCACCGTCTACCCGATGGTGCTCCTGACGGGACGCGAAGCCCGCATGCACGCGGAAGGCGCTCCGATGAGCGCTATGCGCCGGATCCGCTTTGGCTCTAGCGTCGATGCGACAGCGGAACCTGATCACCCGATCGTGCAAGTACAAGAAGCGCTTGGCGTCACCGCAGATGGACAGTTTGGCGGCGGCAGCATGCTGAAGTTGATCGATGTGCAACGCGATGGCTCGTGGATGATCGGATCTTCTGCCGACGGCGTCGTCACGCCCGATCTCGTCGCGTCGCAAGACATTGAGCTGACCTAAGAGGCGGACCAGACACGTGTCGTGTGAGATCTCCGTCATCTATCCTGGCCTCGACGGTGAGGAAATTGTTCTGGAGATCCCGGAAACCCGGCGCGCTTTTGGGGTTGTTAGTTTTGGCTCTGATCCAACCGTTTGTTTCGGAAGCGCGCCTGGAATGGGGGGCTTTGTCCTGGATCGTTGGGAAGCCGAAGAGTATGGCATCCTCCCCCGCCATTGCGCCTTGCTCTGGGCGGGCGGCAAGTTCCGCTTGGAGTTTGATCGACACGCGGGCGTTTATCTAAACGGCTCGGAAACATGCGCACGCAGCTTCTGCAATCCCTTTGAAGATGGACCTGAATTTGAAATGCGTTTGGGGCTGCCCAATGCCAATGAAGCGGGTGACGATCTCGGCATCGCACCCGTCTTTCGGATCAGGCGGACCGACGGTGCCCGACGCAAGTCCAGCTGGCTGAGCGAGCTCGCGACTCGCGTCACTTGGTTCCGAAGAGTTGCCATGGTGCCGTTTTTGGTGAGCCTTCCCGCACTGGTCACAGCGGTGGCGATCCTATCCGCGGGCTTCATTGGATGGAACGCATGGCAAGGCCAGCGCATCACCGAGGCCTTGATCCGCGGAGACATTTCCCAGGCCATGGGGGCAGAGCTTGCCGGCAGCGTCGCGTCGATCGGGATCGTCTGTGACGAGGAGTTTACGCCTTTAGGCACAGCTTGGCTTTACGAACATCGCCAGGAGAAAGCGGCGGAAAAGACCAAATGGCTCGTCACCAATCTCCACGTGGTCCGTCAAATGACGTGCGCTCAAGGAACGTCGCAGCAACGGGTGCTTGCAAAGTTTCCGAACACAAACGGCGTGACGACAAACGCTCTGGATATTGAGGTGAGAACCGCCCCGCGCAAGCATCCCTTGCACGATCCATTTGAGCAGGAACGATCGACCTCAGGCACATTGGAGAACGGTCAACAAGCGATTGCCAATGTATACGACCTTGCCGCGTTTCCGTTGGATGACACTTCGCTCTCAAGCGGCTTAGAAAAGCGGAGATTTCTGACCCTCAGTGCGCCGAGCCCAGAGCAGGCGTCGAGCTTTTCGATCGAAACCCTGTTCACGCAAAATGTCGAACCCGGTCGGCCCGTTTTGATCCTATCCTATCCGACAGAAAACCAACCCTTCCTTTATGATG
>CAYNUI010000089.1:0-9507 GCA_964400185.1 uncultured Hyphomonas sp. | reverse complement strand
AAATAAACACCGTTGATTTCGATATGGCGAGCTTGCTCGCGTTCGACTCGATCCTCAATGACCGTCGTGGTTCGCGACAGATAGCTCGATACGGCCCAGGCCGCTACGATCGCGAAAAGCATCAATCCAGATAGGCGCATTTGATTGCCCACAATCATCTATTTTAGCTCCGATGGCACAGCAGGTTGCTTCCCTGGCATGCATATTGCGCGCTAGATCGATGGAAGTCGAGGCGATAAACTACAATAATTCTTTGTTTTCAAATAACTAATAATGGTATTCACCATTTGAAATACGTCTTTTTAGGCGATTGATAACTGCGAAGCGACATGTTGGGGACGTGAAATTTAATGAGTGTTGCAAACAAGGACACCGAACTCGAAGATCAAGCGACGCTAAATGAGCGGGCTGGCGAACTGCGCCAAACGCTTTCTCCAAATCTCAGTTACAGCGAAGCCACCACGGCAACGAAACGCTTGAAGAAACTGCGTCGCAGCGGATTCGAGAGCGGCGTCAAAGCCAAGCTATCTTTGCTCAGCAATACTACCAGCTCGCAACTCGCCTCGCTGATCAATCTCTATTTGTTTGCCTACAATGTCGACATTGAAATCGATGAAGCGCCTTATGGATTGTTGCGCCAACAAATCCTTGATCCGAGCTCGGAACTCTATGGCTCTGAAAGCGACTTTGTTTTCCTTGCCACCTCCTATCGCGATCTTCTGAGAACGCCGCATGCGGGGGATGATGAGGCGACGATTGAAGCGGCGCTTGAAGAAACGGTCAGCGAATGGGTCAGCTATTGGGACCTGCTAAAGGATCGCCTGGGCTGCCAAATCATTCAAAACAATTTCGATGCACCGCCTTGGCGCGCATATGGAAATCTTGAACCGAAGCATTCGGGCGCGCTGGGCAACTATGTGGCGCGGGTCAATCAAGCGCTTTACGAGCGCGCGCCGGCCTGGGTGTCGCTTTATGATTTGGACGGTCTCGCCGCCAATGTTGGGCGCTGGAACTGGTCGGATCAGCGCTTTTTCAATCTTGCGAAACTGCCATGTGGTCCGGAATTCTTGCCACGCTACGCGCACGGCATTGCCGCCCAAATCGCCGCCAGATTAGGACGCAGCCACAAATGCCTCGTGCTCGATCTTGATAATACACTTTGGGGCGGCGTCGTCGGAGATGATGGCCTCGCAGGCATCAATATCGGTCAAGGCGATGCGGAGGGTGAGGCGTTCGTCACGTTCCAGTCCTACGCTAAATCCTTGGCCGAACGCGGAATCATACTGGCAGTCTGTTCCAAGAATGAAGATGCAAACGCCCGTGAGCCGTTCGAGAAGCGATCTGAAATGGTGCTGAAGCTCGACGACATATCGAGTTTTGTCGCCAATTGGGAAGACAAAGCTGGCAACCTCCGTCGGATCGCCAAGGAGCTTAATATCGGCGTCGACTCTTTAGTCTTCGTGGATGACAATCCAGCCGAACGCGCTTTGGTTCGCCAACTGCTTCCGGAAGTCGCCGTTCCTGAAATGCCAGTCGATCCAGCAGACTATGTTCGGGTCCTAGCCGAGCACTGTTACTTCGAACCTGTTTCGATCAACTCGGAAGATTTTAAGCGGACCGAATACTACCGTGCGAACGCTCAGCGCGACCAACTTGCCAGTAGCGCCGGTGATATTGATGGCTTCCTGAAGTCTCTTCAAATGACCGCCTGGGTCGGCCCGATTGGTGATCTGGAACAAGAGCGCAGCGTGCAGCTGATCGGCAAATCCAATCAGTTCAATCTGACCACCATCCGACACTCGGCCGCCGACGTTCAAGCGATGCGCGAGGATCCCAATTGGGCGAGTTGCGTGATTAAGCTCAAAGACCGCTTTGGCGACAATGGCCTGATCACGGTCGCACTGGCGCAAGAAAAAGAAGATGCGCTGCACATCGATACCTGGCTGATGAGTTGTCGCGTGCTGAAGCGCGGCGTTGAAAATCTGATGCTCAATTCACTGGCTGAAGAAGCTCAACGGCGCGGTCTTAAAAAGCTCACCGGGACGTACATCCCCACCGCCAAAAACGTGCTCGTCAAAGACCACTATTCGAGCCTTGGTTTTGAACAAGCCGACGCGCTCGCCGACGGCACAACCCATTGGGTCCTCTCGCTCGACGCAGACTGGACGCCCTTAAAACATCATATCGAAGAGGAAGACACGTGACTGACCTACTTTCGGACCTAACCGAGCTCATTCAAGACGTGTTCGGCGACGATGAGATTACGCTGACAGAGACCACAACTGCCGAAGACATCGATGGTTGGGATTCTCTGATGCACTTGAACCTCGTCATCGCAATCGAAAAAGAGTTTGCGATCAAATTCACCACCGCAGAAATTTCGGTCATGAAAGAAGAAGGGCAAAATATCGGGACCCTGCTCGCTTTGATCGCGTCAAAGAAAGGCTAGTCCCCTGCCTGTTACCAGCCTCGAATTCCTTCTGGCACTGTTTGCCTGCGCCGCGGCGTTCGCACCGCTGGGTTCGCTCGCCTTGCGACGCGGATTCATAACGCTGTGCACGGCGGCTTTCCTCTGGCTGCATATGTCGGAGCCGGCTCATCTGGCGGCCCTCGGACTGTTCATATTGAGCGGATATGCGGCCGCTCTCTATCTGTCACGGCGCCCAAGCACAGCGCTTTTGGCAACTTATGTCAGCCTTCTGATTGTCGCGTTCGTGCTGCTGAAAAAGTATGACTTCTTGAGGCTCATCGCGGGAGACACGCTGGTTGCTCACACCCTCGATCTTGTTGGTCTCAGCTTTATCTTCTTCCGCCAGATCCACTATGTCGTGGATTCAAAACAAGGCGAAATCAAAGACCGTTCACTCTGGGCGTATCTGGTCTATCAGCTGAACCCTTTCACGCTCTTGGCCGGGCCGATCCAACGCTTCCAGCGGTTCCGCGAAGATTGGCAAACGCTGACCCCACTTCATGAGAATGGAACAGAGTTGCGCATGCACGTGATGCGCATCTTGATTGGCGTGTTCAAGGTCGCCTTGCTCGCAGAATTCTGTCTTTGGCTTCCCGAAAACTTGCCCGCTCAATGGTCAGGCGCATCTCAGATCGTCGAGTTTTACGCCTTCCCGGCCTATGTCTTTTTCAACTTCACAGGCTATTGCGACATCGTCATTTCCGGCGCTGCATTGGTGGGTCTGCGGGTGCCAGAGAACTTTGATCGACCTTATCTTGCTCGCAACATGATTGATTATTGGACGCGTTGGCATCGCACGCTGACCTTTTGGATCCGAGACTATCTGTTCACGCCACTCTATATGGCGATCGCTCGTCGCTGGACCCGATGGGCCCCACATCTGGCGTTTCTCTGCTACTTCGTTGCGTTGTTCCTTGCTGGTATTTGGCACGGGGCGACATGGAACTTTGTCATTTTCGGATTGCTCAACGGGATCGGGGTGTCGGCCGCGAAGGTTTGGGAAAATATGATCATTGCCCGGCGCGGCCGGCGCGGTTTGCGGGAATACCTCGCCTCTAAACCGATCCTCTACACAGCCCGTTTCGCAAACTTTCACTTCGTCTGTTTGACGATGTTCTTTCTCCAAGTCGACAGCACAGCCACGCTGATGCACTATCTAACCCGGCTCGTGGAAATGATCGTCTAACACTTATTGGTATCGAGGTTCGACCTTATGATTTCAGACAATAGTTCCAACACCGCTGGTCAGCCACCCGCTTGGATCAAAGCGCTCGCTGAGCGCCGTCCGATCTTTTTTGATGTCGGCCTTGCACTCTTCGCCGCGACGGTGACGATCATACTGCTCACCCAGAAGCAATATTCATTCGTCCTTTATCAAGGCTTCTAGCCAGGCGCGCCCTTTACGCGGACTGTTCCATGGCTGGCTGCGCGTCGTGATAGGGCAAGACCTCGGTCACGCGATAAACGAGCGCCTCTTCGCCATGATGAGCGACCGTCACATATTCTCCGGGACGAAACACATGGTCCCCCAAACGGTAGCCGCCTTCATCAGGCCCTTCATGGTCTTCATCATAGTGAAAGCGCCATTTGCTGCCATTATGGGTCAACCAACCATCCGCCCGCTCATCAGGGTCGGGATGAAAGCGCACCACTTTGCATTTCTCGCGTTCGGCGCGCCATTCCTCTAGATCGATCATGCCGTCCGCAGAGAGCGGCGCGACCAAGACATAGCCGATACTGTCATCACCATCCGGCCAGTCAGGGTTGCGGGCCAATCTTAAAACGATTTGCTTCAAAGACATTGCGTTTCTCCTAGTGGCAAAGGGCGAGCGCCGGAGCGTCGTCATTGTGTAAAATCTTGCTGGTCGTGCCGCCGAACAGCATTTGCCCCAGCCGGTTATGGCCATAGGCCCCCATTACGATCAGCGAGGCCTTCTGTTCGGTCGCGGCGCTCAAGACGCCTTCTGAAACAGGCCCGTCAATCTCGACATGAGATACGGACAGGCGTTCTTCTTGAAGCCAAGCGGTCAGTCGCTGCACCGAGTCGCCACATGCTGGCGCCCATTGATGGCGCAACTTGTTGGGGTTTTGCGCGATCACAACCTGCTTGAAGCTTCGGATGAGCGGCAGATGCATCCGCACAGCCCGGGCCGCGATGGGGCTGCCATCCCATGCGATCAAACACGTGTCTGACGACTGGACGGTTTTCGGCGCCAAGACCAAAGGCAGATTTGCTTCCATCAAAATGTGCTCGAAGGCATCATTCAATGGATGTGCTGAGTCCGTTGCGCCATGCGGCAGGACCAAAGCGTCGGCAAGCGATGCGGCTGCAGCGCCATGCCACGCGACCGAGCCCGTTTGTTTTTTGAAGTCGGCTTGCAACCAAGACCCAGCAGAATCGACCTGGGCTTTGAAGCCTGCTTGTAAGTCGGCCACGAGCGTGTCTTGAGCCTCGCGTAGGGAGTCGATTGCAGCACCGCCAAGGACCACCGTCTCAGCCCCCGTGATGTATACAACCGAGTTCGCAGGATCCGGGAGCGCACAGACCCCATGCAGGTCTGTTTTCAATTGTTTGGTGAGGGCGATCGCTGTTTCGATAGCGACGAACATTTCCTTTCCAGATCCACCCAGCATCACAGTCACGGACATCGGCTATCTCCATTCAATTGCGTTCAATCAAATGTAAGAATGGCGGTCTTGGCTCGGTATAAGTAGGTTCCCGGAGGGGCGGGTCGTCGCGCCTTATTCTCCTGGCGGACAGGCGCGTTTGGAGGCAAAAATCTGCCTGGAATCAATGCTGATGGCCGCGTCGCGCAGCATATTTCGTCCGATCAAAAGCGGGTAGTTGAACCCAGACCGATCCGCGAGATTGACCTCGCCCTGCACGCGTCGACCGGCAATGCACAAATCCATCATTACGACCGGACGAACGATGGATCCGCCGCCGCGCCGCCGGATCGAGACCCAGCGTTCGACAGGCGCCGTGTAGATCACTTTCTTACCACCGCGACTGGTCAGACGGAACGTCACCGTTTCGGGCATCTCGCCATCCATCAATGCGCTTTCCATCGCCTCAATATCATCGGCAGGTGGATCATCGGGGGCCAGGCCATCGATCATTTTCATACTGAACATGGCGACCGCATCAGACTCTCGATCGGCGAGCCAGCGCGCAAGCTCGCTCTCCTCGCCATTCTCGGCCACCGCATCGATCGGTAGGATCTCAGCATGGATCGATGTCGTACGGGCGCCGCTGTCTAGTTTGGCCGACATGAGCAAACGGTCGGGCAAAATGCGCGCATGCTCGACCCAGCCGCGTGTATGATAATCTTCCTCCGCCGAACTCATGGTGACGGGAAGCATCAAACAGGACATTAGGAGGACCAAATATCGGTGCATTCGTTTTCTCAATTCTCTGATTTGGTGGGCGCGTTAGCATTAGTCACGGGCGAGGTCACCACACGTTCTTTCACAAGAGCGCGTGTGCCGTCGAATTCGGCCCAAACTTAGGCCGCATTAAGGGCAATTCCATCGCAGGTGACATTAATTTTCGGGAAGCAGCCTTGCCGCTGTGAAGGCCTAAACGCCAGCGACCTCACTCGCAGCCGCTTCGGCTTTCACCCACTTGATGAACGCGCGCACGTCTTCGGTCAGGTGACGGCCTTTCGGCCAGACCAGCCAATAGCCATAATCAACACTGATCGAGCCATCGGCAAACGGTGCAATCAGCCGTCCTGCCGCGATATCCGCGGCGGCAATTGCGCGCTTAGCGAGAACGACCCCGCGCCCGGTGGCGGCGGCTTCAATGGCTAAGGCAGATTGATTGAAACGCGGCCCGCGCGTGCCATCGACTTCTGCCCCCGCGCCGCGCGCTTTTAGCCAGCTCGTCCAGTCTGGACAGGAGGGATCAACCTCGGCACTGACATCATGAATGAGCGTATGTTTGGCCAGGTCAGCGGGCTTGCGGATGGCGTCCGGCCCCTCAAGAAGCTGAGGTGAGCAAATCGGCAGCACCGTCTCATCGAGGAGTTTCTCTGATTTCAATCCGTCATATTCTCCGCCGCCATAGCGAATGGCGAAGTCGGCGTCTGCGGTGGTGAAATCGGTGATCCCGCTATCGGCGCTGACCCAAGCTTCGATGCTTGGATTGGCACTGTGAAACCGGTCGAGCCGCGGCGCCAGCCATTTGGCGGCAAAGCTCGGCGCGGAGCTCACCATGACGCGGCCCTTACGTGCGGGGGCTTGCATGATGCGGCCAGCCTCAGCGATTTGATCAAACGCCTCGCGCACCAATGGCAATGCAGCTTGCGCGGCATCGGTCAGCAAGACGCTGCGTCCGGTGCGCTTAAACAAAGGCGTGCCGGCATAGTCTTCTAGTTGGCGAATATGTTGCGAGATGGCCCCTGGCGTGACATTCAACTCGTCCGCGGCTTTGGTGAAGGACAGACGGCGCGCGGCAGCTTCAAAGGCCCGCAATGCGTTTAAGGGGGGAAGGCGATCATTTGTATCAGACATAGTACACGTCTATAACCAGATTTTGATTGTAGTTTCTCTAAACAATAGAATAAGGCTCTTTCGGTTGCTGAAACCGCCTCGTCAACTCATTTCTCGCCCACCAATCGATTGAACGGATCTTCTAGCCCTATGCGACTCTTCCCAGCGTTTTTCTATACGGACGATGCCCACGTCACCGTTTTTGGTGGCGGCGAGGAAGCGCGCCGCAAGGTCCGGCTTCTCGCGAAGACCACGATCAACATCACCGTTGTGATCGATACCGAAATTGAACCCGGCTTTGCCGAAGAGTTTGCAGGCCGCATCACCATTGCGCCGCGCGATATGGCGGGCCAGGCGCTCGATCGGTCTAAGTTCGCGATCGTTGCCTGCCGCACGAAAGAGAATTGCGACCAGTCCATCACTTGGGCGCGCGAATATGGCGTGCCGCTCAATGTCGTCGACCAGCCCGAAGAATGCGATTTCACCATTCCGAGCATTTTGGAACGCGGCGAGATCGTCGCAGCGGTCGGCTCCGGCGGCGCTGCGCCCGTCCTCGCCAAACGGGTGCGCACAAGTTTGGAAGCCCTGATGCCGCAAAACATGGGGCCCCTCTCTGAGCTGGCCCGCGACTTCCGTCCCCGCGTTTATGAGCTTCTCGATGATGGCACAAAACGCCGCCAATTCTGGGAAGCGGCGCTCAATGGCGCGCCAGCGGACCTCGCCTTAGAGGGCCGCTTCGATGAAGCACGCGCCGCGATGGAAGCGTTGCTGCAGGATGTTGCCTCCCCCGACAATCAAATCGGCACGGTTCACATTGTTGGCGCCGGACCCGGTGATCCAGAGCTCCTGACCCTGAAAGCCTTCCGCCTTATCCAGAACGCGGACATTGTGTTTCACGACCGCTTGGTCAGCGACGAGATTATGGATCTGGTGCGCCGCGATGCGACGCGTGTTTCGGTCGGTAAGGCGAAGGCCAATCACAGCGTCCCGCAATCTGAAATTCATGAGCTGATGATCAAAGCCGCTCAAGAGGGACAACGCGTTGTGCGCCTCAAAGGCGGCGACCCATTTATCTTCGGTCGCGGCGGCGAAGAGGTTGAAGCTCTGCGCGAAGCCGGGATTGAAGCAAGTGTTGTCCCTGGCATTTCCTCCGCGCTTGGTTGCGCAGCGTCGGCTGGCCTACCGCTGACCCATCGCGATCATGCGCAAACGCTGACCTTTGTGACGGGGCACGCGAAATCTGGCGAAGTGCCGGATCTCGATTGGAACGCGCTGGCAAAACCGGCTCAAACCGTTGTCGTCTTCATGGGCGTTGGAACCGCACCGGTTATTTCAGAAAAACTCATCCATGCCGGTCGCGCAACCAGCACGCCGGTAGCGGTGATCGAAAACGGCACGCGCGCAAATGAAATTAAAGTTTTTGGGACCCTGGCCGAGCTACCACAATTGATCACCCGCGCCGGCATTAAAGGCCCTGCCCTTTTGGTCATTGGCGAGGTTAGCGCCATTCCTGCCGAAGCTTTATCAACACTCTCATCGGAGGCCGCCGCATGACGTCAGTTCGTCCAAAACTGAAACCCGACACGCCAAAGACCGTCACCGCTTGGGACACCGCGTCCGGCAATGTGGTCTGGATGCGCAGCGATGAGACTTGGACGGAAGACGCGAGCGAGATCGGTGTCTTCATAGGCGATGCGGCCGAAGCGGCGCTTGAAAAAGCCAAGACCCAAGAAGGGGCGATCACAGACCCTTATTTCATGGAAGTCACGGAAGACGGAAAAGTCGCCGGCCGTGAAACGTTGCGCGAAAGCATTCGCGCCAATGGCCCGACGGTCCCTTATGGAGTGATCATCTAATGCCGAGCCGCGAAATCACGAAACTGACGCTCTATGGCGACAGCATTTCAGGGAATTGTCAAAAGCCGCGTTGGACGGCGGATTATCTCGACATTGATCATGACTGGGTCGAAGTCGATATTCTCAATGGCGGCACCCAGTCGGAAGAGTTCTTATCGCTAAACCCAGTGGGGCAAGTGCCGATTGCGCGCTGGCCAGACGGTCGCGTGCTGCCGCAATCAAACGCGATCATGCTGTATCTGGCCGAAGGGTCGGACCTCATTCCTGAAGATACGTTTCAGCGCGCGCAGATGAATTCCTGGCTGTTCTGGGAACAGTATTCGCATGAAACTTCGATCGCGGTGAGACGCTTCAAAAAGCATTATCTGAAACTGCCGGATGAAGAGATTGACCCGCAGCTCATGGTCAAAGGCCGCCGCGCCCTTGGCGTGATGGAGATGCAGCTGACCTGGACCGATTGGTTGGTCGGCGAGAGCCTTTCCTGCGCCGATATTGCGCTCGTTGCTTATACGCGCGTGGCGCATGAAGGCGGGTTCGATATTGCCGAATTTCCAAATGTTGAGCGATGGGTGAGCCGCGTTGAAGGCGCCCTCTCCATTGGTCACGCTATGCCCAAACAAGGGGTCACATTGTAATGTATCGCTATGACGAGTTTGACGCGCAAATTGTAAAAGAACGCGTCGACCA
>CAYNUI010000088.1:0-9638 GCA_964400185.1 uncultured Hyphomonas sp. | reverse complement strand
TGGGTTCCCCGCTTATCGCTTTGAATGGCAATCGCTCGGCTCCCTCCACCGCCGCCTCCGCGACTGCGATCAAGGCGTCCGCGCCGAGCCGCTCCCCTATGGCGATGAGACCTATATTGCGCTTGAACTCTACCTCGCGACCCGCGGTGCGGGCTTGGAGATTGAGACGCCTGGCGTGCGGCGATAAAGAAAACAGCGGACCGGAAAGGCCCGCTGTTTTTGGTTTGGGTGTGTCGGGAGATTTAGAACCGCGCTCGAAGGTTCACATATCCATACCGACCAAGCACATCGTAAATATCGGCCGCCGTGTTCGTTCCGGTGACATCAGCATTTACGCCCTGCCCCAGAAGTGGTGGCAACTCGTCGAAGACATTGTCGATACCAATGCCAATTTCGAAAGTGTCGTTGAGTTGGTAGTTCACGTTTATGTCGTGGTACCAATAAGAGTCGATTTTACCGTTGGCATCCGCTGGTCCCGCGCTTGGGTTTTCGTTGTCGATGTTCACTTCATCGATCCAGCGAGTTGACCAAGCGACGCGCCACGCATCTTTCGATGCGACCAATTGTGTATTAACCGACCACTCTGGAGCGCCAACTTCGCCTACATCATCAATGGTTTCACCACCAGCGAACGGCAGGCGCGATTCTTCCATACGATAGTTGCCGACCAACGCACCGAACCAGTCAATACCGGCAAAATCGGTAGAGTAGTCCACCGCAAAATCCACGCCCTCGGCTTTGAATTCAGCGACATTGATTTCAAGCGCGTCAATTCTAAGCACCAACGCGGTGTTCGGATCACGCTGGATAAGCGAACAGAATGGATTGCTCGGAAAGTCGGGTTGGCGAACACACTGATCGACCGTGTCCTGTGCGGAGAAGGATGCGATCGCATCTTCGATCAAGATATCGTAGTAATCGATTGTTATGTTCAACCCGTCCACATAAGAGGGCGAGTAAACGATGCCGAACGTCGTCGTTTCTGCCGTCTCTTCTTCAAGGTTAGGGTTACCCGCCGCGAACCCGCCTGCGGAACGAATGTTCACAGCGCCTTGATCCAAAAATTCCGAGCCCGAGTAAGTCGCACAATTTGCTTGCACGGATGCTGACTGTGCATCGTAAGTTGTAGTGCCGTCGGCTGAATCACCTCCGGCGCCTCCGAAATTGCAAGGATCGACAAAACTCCGAAACGTCTCCGAACCCGGATCAAATAGCTCACCTATGTTCGGGGCTCGGGTAGCGGTGTTAAATCCACCACGCACGGTCAAATCTTCATGTGGTTTCCAAACCAGAGAAGCTTTGTAAGCGTCCGTTGAACCAATAGTGCTATAATCAGCGATCCGATACGCGCCTTCGAACGTTAGCTCTTGGATGAGCGGCACCTCAGAAATAATTGGAACCAAAACCTCGGCAAAATATTCGGTGACATCATAATAGCCACTAACGCTGGGAGACGTGTTGCCCGTCGTCAATCCAGTCGCAGCAAGAGCATCTGATACAAACTTGGATTCTTCGCTCCGATATTCCGCGCCAAGCGCGTAACCGATTGGGCCTGCAGGAAGTTCAAAAGCTTCTCCGCTCATGCTTGCGGCAAAGACTTCTTGCTCGGCGCGAGAGGTCGTTTGCTGCGTAGTGCTGACAAAGGCCAACGCGGCACCATCAACCGTATCTGGACCAAAAAAGTTTATCGGGACGCACCCCAAGCTGCGCGAAATTTCATCGATGCACCTGAATTGCCCCGGATTATTTGGATCTGCCTCTGTCCTTAATGCATTGTATACGTTCAGTGTATTGGCGACTCCACCCTCAACACGATCCTGGGTTTGACGGCCGTTCTGATAGTAAATCTCCCAATCGAATCCGCCCATCGACTCGGGTGTGCGGCCTTCTAATCCAATGACATACCGGAACGTTTGCCGCTGTTGATCGCTGGTCCGAGGGCCGAGTTCTGTAAACCGGCGTCGAAACGTGACCTCTTCTGTTCCGGGAACAGCCGCGAGGATCGCCGCTCGAAGCTCATCTGGCATGAAGGGGTTGTCGACCGGCATATTTATGTCCGGCACCGAGCCGACGGAAATGAACTGCCCGATAATTGTTGGCTCGAGCTGCTGATACGACTCAACTTGATTGTAGCTCATTTCGCCAAAAACCGTGACGAAGTTGTTCATGTCGTAGTCGATGTTGGATGCGAATTGTAAGCGCTCGGTGGGGATTCGGATCAGACGAATAGCGTTACGGTCGAATCCATCTTCAGCGTTTACGAAAGGTTTGTCGAAGAGCCCGGTGGTTCGGTCCAGTGTTAGGGTCTGACCCAATGGAGTCATGGGCAGATTAGGAAGCTGAAACGATCCAAAAGGGCCAAACGATGAATTTACGGCGTCAGCTTCGGAGATTTCGCGATCCGTTGCTCGAAGAACCCCAGAATTCGAGACGCCGCCATAGAACATGGCGTGACCTTTACCGTCGGCGAATTGCGATCCAATCGTGACGTTGAAGTCTTCTTCGCGACCGCCACCTTCGAAGGAATCTCCATAGCGTAAGTTCGTCTCGATCCCCTCAAAGTCGTCTTTGTAGATAATATTGATCACGCCAGCGACTGCCTCGGAACCATATACGGCCGAGGCGCCTCCCGTAACGACATCGATACGCTCAATGAGGGTGGATGGGATCATGTT
Organism: uncultured Hyphomonas sp.; assembly: GCA_964400185.1. Lineage (GTDB taxonomy): Bacteria > Pseudomonadota > Alphaproteobacteria > Caulobacterales > Hyphomonadaceae > Henriciella. The sequence continues at coordinate 6,963 of CAYNUI010000088.1, read as the reverse complement.
TAGGTCGACAGCTGGGCTGCCCGCGACGCCCCCGACGTGGCGCCGATTGTTGACTAGAACCAAAGTACGATTTGATCCCAGGTTCCGGAGGTTGACCTGATTGACCCCGCCTCCATTCAGCGTGAAGTTCGAGTTGGTGTCCGTAAGAGCCGGAACCCCGGTCGCGGGAAGCTCGTTCAGAATATCCTGAACATTGGTTGCACCAGCAATGTCCAGTGATTGCGCATCAACTGTAGTCACTGGCGATGCGGCCAGCAGATCCGTTCGCGCAATACGCGACCCTGTTACCAGGACCGTATCCTGCCGGGCCTCTTCTTCATCCGCATCCTGCGCAATCGCCAGGGGTGCAGCGCTGAGGCTGAGCAGCCCCGCGATCATGGTCGTCTGAACCAGACGACGCTTCAAATTAGATAATTTCATTTCTTTCTCTCATCCCAGTTAAAGACCCCCGCATGAGCGGGACGAGGCTTTGCGCGCGATCACTCCTGGCCGAACGCGCCCCGATGAGAGCTTTGTGTTTCTGGGATGGAACAGAGTCGCTGTTCCAGCGTCTCAATATGCTGCAGTGCACCTATGATATGTCGGGATTTTAAAAAGTGTTGCAAATCTACAATAAAGGAAGGTCGAAGCCGTCTGAATACTTGAACGTAGTCAGTGATATGAGCGATATGGGCTCAGACTGCGCGGGAATATTGACGTGAACGCCGTCCTGTCGTCCTATTTGGGAACGGGTTTAGAAGACCCTGAGTGATGTAGAGGTGACCCCATGAAACACTTTGGCTTTATCGTAATGGCGGGCGGCCTGTTGGCGGCTGGGGCACAGGCGCAAGAACCCAAGCCAATCTCTACGCAAGCGATCTATGCCTGCGCTGAGATCGCTGATGATATGGAGCGCCTCGCCTGTTATGATGACTCGGTCGGACGCTTAGAAGCCGCGGAAGCCGCTGGTGAAGTGACGACGATCAGCAAGGCCGAAGTCGAAGAAATTGAACGCGACTCGTTCGGCTTCTCTCTACCCTCAATCGCCCGGAACGTGTTGCCGAAGTTTGGCAATGAAGAAGGCGAAAAACTTCAGGAAGTCGTGTTTGCAGTCGACTCGATCAGTCGTCGCTCAAACGACAAGATTCGGATCACGCTGGAGAACGGACAAATCTGGGATCAGTCTGACGATAAATGGGTCTTCTATTCCAAAAAGAAGGGCGTCGAATCCGCTGAGATTAAACGCGCGGCGCTGGGAAGCTTTAAAATGAAGCTCGATGGAGGGAAGGCCTTCCGCGTCAAACGCGTGAAGTAGCGCTCCCCTGCCCTAATAAGCGAGTTCCTCGAAGATCTTGCTCGCGTCCTTGTTCCAGACGCCATGATAGAGGTTGAGCAGGCTTTCGGCTGGCGTCACGCCGGACGTAATGATCTGGTCGAGTTCTTGAAGGAAGCCCGTCTCGTCGTCGCCTGACACAGAAAGCTTGGCGCGATTGCGCAGGCCGGTGCGGGCAATGTCGAGCACAGTTTTGCCAAGCTCTTGCAGCGTCGCGCCTCCTGGAACTGGGGCTTTGAGCCCGATCGTGCGCACCGTTTGACGCAAGGCTTCGCGATCGCCGTCGGTCCAGTCTTTAACCAGGTCCCAGGCCGCGTCGAGCGCGGTCTCGTCATAGAGAAGACCCGTCCAGAAGGCCGAGAATGCGCACAGCCTCGACCATGGACCGGAATCACTGCCTCGCATTTCGAGAAAGCGCTTCAGGCGCACTTCAGGGAAAATGGTGGAGAGATGGTCTTCGAAATCATCAATCGCGGGAAGTTCGCCTGGCAGTATGGGGAGTTTTCCCGCCATAAAGTCTCGGAAGCTCAAGCCAGAAGCATCGAGATACTTGCCGCCTCGGCGCACAAAATACATCGGCACATCTAAGGCATAGTCGACATAGCGCTCATACCCGAAGCCGTCTTCGAAGACGAAGGGGAGCATGCCCGTGCGATCAGGGTCTGTGTCTGTCCAGATCTGCGAACGATAGGACAGGAAGCCGTTCGGACGCCCTTCTAAGAAGGGGGAATTGGCGAACAGAGCCGTGCCTAAGGGCTGCAAGGCGAGCGATACGCGAAACTTTTTGACCATGTCGGCTTCGGAGCCATAATCGAGATTGCTCTGCACGGTGCACGTGCGGAACATCATTTGACGGCCAAGGCGGCCGACTTTTTCCATATAGGCGCGCATAATCTTATAGCGCCCTTTCGGCATGATCGGGGTCTCGTCCATTGACCAGATCGGGCTCGCGCCGAGGCCAATAAAGCCAATACCGAGCGGTTCAGCGATCTCGCGCACTTCGTTTAGGTGTTGGCCGACTTCATTGCAGGTCTGGTGGATATGTTCGAGCGGCGCACCAGACAGCTCAAACTGTCCACCAGGTTCCAAGCTTACGCTCGCGCCGTTCTTTTTTAGACCGATCAGAAAATCGTTTTCGACAATGGGGGACCATCCAAACTTGTCTCGCAGGCCTTCCAGCATGGCTTTGATCGAGGCGTTGCCGTCATAAGGCAAAGGCCGCAATCCATCCCAGGTGAAACCGAACTTTTCGTGCTCTGTGCCGATCCGCCAGTCCGCTTTCGGCTTCGCGCCCGCCTCGAACCACTCAACCAGCTCTGTCTTACCAGACAAGCGCGGTGCGGATTCATCAATATCCTTGGTCGGAGTTGTCACGATTGCCCTCCCGGCAAAATTTTAGGTCTCAGGGAGATAAGGTGCCTGCTGCCAATCTCCAACCAGTGATTGCCAGAGCGTGAGCGCTGAAACAACCGCTGTCTCCGCGCGCAGAATACGCGGACCCAAAGTGATTGGTACTACATTGTCCGTTGAGCGCAGCTGTTCACGTTCTTTTGAAGAAAATCCGCCCTCCGGCCCAATCAAAATACCGCAAGCCCGCCCTTTAAGTTGGTCCGCATGCTCGCTCATCGGAGCTGCGGTACCGGCTTCGTCACAATAGATGAGCGGAATAGCCGGGTTCCAAGCCGATATGGCTTTGTCGAATGATATCGGCTCTGCAATGGCCGGAAGGTCTAGTCGCTCGGTTTGCTCGGCGGCTTCGATGGCCAGTAACTCCATTCGATCCACACGCATTCGATTGAACTGGGTATATTCCGTGGTGACTGGCTGGATGGTTTTGACCCCAAGCTCTGTCGCCTTTTCAATGATCAGCTCGGTGCGCGTGCGTCGGATCGGCGCGAAGAGGAGCGTCAAATCCGGTCCTGTTTCCTGCTCGCGCGTCTGTTTGTCGGGCGTGATAACCGCCTTTTTGCCTTGCGCAGAGAGCGTGCACGCCCACTCGCCCTCAGATCCGTTAAAGGCGCGAACCATAGCGCCATCGGAGAGGCGCATGACCTTCATCAAATAGCGGCTCTGTCCGTCATCCAGTGAAATGGCGACCCCAGCTTCGATTGGGTGATTGATGTAAATTCGCGCGATATGACTCATAGTTCGCTCTATAGGCGCGTCCGCGAACCGCGTTAAGTCGTGGCACCGCATTTAAAAAACGCTATACAGGCGCCATGAGCGAGATCGAATCTGACGACGAACCAAAGCGCAATATCCCGCTGGATAGCGCCCTGCCAAATTGGTTGAAGGGTTTGCCGGAGCAAAGCCAGCCCTATGCGGCACTGGCACGCTGGGACAGACCTGTGGGAATATGGCTCCTATTGCTCCCCTGCTGGATGGGCCTCGCGCTGATGCGGATCCCAGCAGGGTTTCAGTGGATTGATTTGATCTGGATTGTGCTCTTTGCCATCGGCGCCATCGCGATGCGTGGCGCGGGCTGCACCTGGAACGATATTCAGGACAAAGATTTCGATGCTCAGGTCACTCGAACGGCGTCACGACCGATTCCAGCTGGCGATGTTACGGTTCAACAAGCCTATTTGTTTCTGGCTGCGCAGCTTGGTGTCGGCTTCTTGGTTTGGGTCTTTTTGCCTTCCGATGCGAAAATCGTGGCGCTTTTGTCGATCCCGCTGGTGCTCGCTTATCCGTACATGAAGCGAATCACTTGGTGGCCTCAGGCATGGCTCGGCTTCACCTTTAACTTTGGGGCGCTTGTCGGTGCAGCGACCGCGACCAGCGTTACTGGCGCAACGGTTGTGCTCTATCTGGGGCTCGTCTTTTGGACGGTCGCTTATGATACCTCTTACGCCTTGCAAGACCGCGATGAGGACGAGCTGATCGGGGTCAAATCAACCGCGCGCTTGTTTGGCGATAAAGTGCTGACGGGCATCTTTGTATTCCATATGGCCGCGACGGCATTGATTTTCCTTGGCGCCTACTTCGCGGGGGCAGGCCGACTTGGTGCCCTGCTCGCGCTCGGGTTCTTGGGCCATGGGATGTGGCAGGTCTCAACGCTCAATAAGGATCGCGAAGCCAACGCGCTTTTCGTCTTTAAATCAAACGTTTGGGCCGGAGCGATTGTGGTGATAGGATTGACGCTTGCCGCATTGATCTAGGCCTGACTTGTCTGCCGCAAGGATAGGCTTGTAATATGTCCTCATGGCTGCAGCAGAACGTATTCGCCCGCTAGACTTATTCTCCCGTGAAGAATGGGAGCATGTCTCCCGTCGGTCCGACTTTACCGGGCTCGGGACCGTCATCCATTGTTGGTTGGTGATCGGCCTCGCAATGGCGGCAGCAATTTGGCAGCCCTTATTGATCATCATAGCGGTGCCAATTATCGGCGCACGGCAACTAGGGCTGGCGGTCCTCATGCACGAGGCCGCACATGGGGGGCTCGCGCGGAACAAAGCGATCAATGATTTCTTTGGGCACTGGCTGTCTGGTGCGCCGATTGGGGGCAGCTTGAAGGCTTACCGCCCGTACCATCTGCAGCATCACAAATATGCCCAGCAACCAGAAGATCCGGATCTCGTACTCTCAGCCCCCTTCCCCATTACCGGAAGCTCTTTGCGGCGCAAGATTATCCGCGATCTGACGGGGCAAACCTTTATCAAGCAGCGGTACAATCAATTTTCCAACGCGCTTGGCTTCAATATTCGACCCGGCAAGAGCGCCGGCAATCGCATGCAAGCGGCGCGCGAAGCGGCTGTACCATATCTCATCACAAATCTGCTGCTGCTCGTCGGACTAACCCTGCTTGGACATTGGTGGGCCTTCTTCGTTTTGTGGCTGTTACCCATGGCGACCTGGAACATGATGGTGACGCGGTTGAGGAACATTGCCGAGCACGCGGTGGTCCCCGACCACAACGACCCGATGCGCCACGCGCGGACCACACATACGAACGTTCTAGAGCGCATCTTCATTGCTCCCTACTGGGTCAATTACCACTGCGAGCATCATATGTTCATGCACTTGCCGTTCTACCGCTTAGCCGAGGCGCACAAGCTTCTAGAAAAGAAAGGCATCACAGAGCGTATGGAGGTCCAACACGGCTATTGGGGCGTGTTGAAATCGGCGGCGAGTAAGCCAGAAGCAGTGGCAGCGGCATAATGAGCGAAACCAAAACCGCAAAGAACGTCCTTGGCGGCGAGTTAGCGAGCTGCAGCACGGACCCAATGACGGGCTTTTTCCGCGACGGGTGCTGCAATACCGGGCCCATGGATCATGGAGTGCACACAGTTTGCGTCTCGGTCACGGACGCGTTCCTGCAGTATAGTTTCAGCCGCGGAAACGATCTGATCACACCGCGCCCAGAGTTTCGCTTTCCCGGTCTAAAGCCTGGCGACAAGTGGTGCTTGTGCGCCTCGAGATGGGAAGAGGCCCGGCAAATGGGTGTGGCCCCACCCGTCTACTTAGAGGCGACCCATCAGAAGACCCTGTCGATTGTTGATCTTGCCCATCTAAAAGCGAATGCCGCGGAGGTTACAGAGCGATGACCCTTCACATTGAAATGGTTTCAGACCTCGTTTGCCCTTGGTGCTGGGTGGGCTTGCGCCGTTTGAAAGGTGCGATTGAACTGGTGCCGGAGATCGAAGTTGAAATCTTGTTTCGGCCTTACGAGCTCGACCCGACCATCCCGCCCGGCGGCACAGATTACAAAGCCTATATGAAATCCCGCTTCGGTTCCGACCAAGGCCGGGACCGTGCCAATCAAATGCGCGACTTGCTCATTCAATATGGCCAGGAAGACGGCATCCCGTTCGACTTTGAGAAAATCACGTGGCGCCCAAACAGTTTCAACGCGCATCGCTTGGTGCGGTGGGGACAAGGTCAAAATCTTGGCCTGGAGACCAAAGAAGCTTTGTTTGAGGCCTATTTTTCCAAAGGGCTGGATATTGGGGACCACGAAGTCCTCGTCACGCTGGCCGCTCAGGTTGGGCTCGACCCCAATATCGTGTCAGATCTGCTCGCGAGTGATGCTGATGTCGATACCACGCGCCAAGAACAAGAGCTTTTCCGGCAAATGGGGATATCTGGCGTTCCGACCTTCATAGCGCATCGACAGATCGCGGTTCAGGGCGCGGAAAGTTCTGAAAAGCTCGCCCGTTTCTTGACGACGGCTGCGGCGCAGATGCCGCAGGAACGTCCTTTGGCAGGCGCTTAACTGAGCTGCAGCTCTACCAGCTTTTTATAGACCCCATCAGCGGCCATCAGGTCGTCATGCGTGCCGGTTTCGACAACCCGTCCATCGTCCACCACAATGATCCGATCCGCGGCCCGCACCGTGGACAGACGATGCGCGATGATCAACGTGGTGCGGTTTCTGGCAAACTCAGCCAGTGCGGTCTGTACCTTGGCTTCGCTCTCTGCGTCCAAGGCCGAAGTGGCTTCATCCAGCATCAGGATGGGCGCGTTGCGTAAGATGGCTCTTGCCAGTGCGATGCGTTGCCTTTGTCCGCCGGACAGGTTGCGCCCCATCTCTCCGGCTTCGGCACCGTACCCACCGGGAAGCTCATGTATGAAGCGATCTGCGTTCGCTGCGACGGCGGCCGCTTTGATCTCGCTCTGATCTGCGTCGAGGCGGCCGAGCGCAATGTTGG
>CAYNUI010000087.1:0-9643 GCA_964400185.1 uncultured Hyphomonas sp. | reverse complement strand
GCCAATCGCCGGGTCAGCGAAGAAGATCTCGCCCGCATTCGCCGCTATTCAGAAGCCGATTTGCCGAACGCCCTCGACAATGAAGATGGCACCGCGCGCAACCTGCCGCACATTCCAGATGATATGCCGCCAGAAGACTATGAAGGCGAAGACTATCAGCTTGAAAAAGCGATCGAGTTTCTTAAGGCCGGTGGCGTGGTCGCCAGCACCGAGACACGCGCCGGTTGATTTTACCCATCCTGTAGATTTTATTGCAGTTCGGGCGCTGACCGAATTGTAATGCTTTTGGGCTGCAAAAACGCGCCAAATCACCTCAAAAGTTAATTCCGGTTTGCCTCTTCTTAACCATTGGAAGGGCAAACTGAGGGCTGTTGTCTTAAAGTCTTTTCAGGAGCTCGAATGTCCGCTCGCACCGCGCGTGAACCGTCCCCGTTTCGAAGTGGCCTCGTCCACAGCGCACTCGGGGCGTTTACACTGACATTTGTGCTCGGTTCTGCAGCTCTTGGCGTGCACATGACCGGCGATTCCGGGGCGGCGAGCCCAATGGTGCGCATGGCTTTGTTTGATGATGCGCCGAGCGATGCGCCGCAGCTCAATCCGCGCCTGCCGGGCTACCAAGCTGCGGTTGGCTTCAGCCAAGCGGATGCGGGTACGGCCGCACCACCGCCGAGCGGCGCAGAACCCGACCTCGGTGTGGAGTATAATGGCGCGCGCGTCGTCCAAGCGAGCGCGGCCACCGCCGCAGAGACGCCGACCTCTGGTATTCGGATCAATGGCAAAACCGTACTGCCCGGTCAGACCTATAGCCAGATCACGCAGATCGGCGATGCCGAGCCGACGAGTGCGCTCGAGTCTCCAGCTGCGAAAATGGTTCAGATTGGCTCGTCCATTCCTGACAATTCGCCGCTCGCCCGAAATTCTCGTCCATTCGAGAACCCGGAAGGCAAGCCCACGGTTTCGATTATTGTTGGCGGGCTCGGGATCAATCGAACCCGGACGCGTGCGGCGATCAAGGATTTGCCTCCAGAGGTGACTTTGTCCTTTGCGCCAACGGCAGACAATCTGCGCGGCTGGGTCCGCGAAGCGCGCCGTGCCGGGCATGAAGTGCTGATCGAACTGCCGATGGAGCCATATGATTATGGTCGTCAGCGCCCGCATGCCAATGTGATGCAAGTCGCTGTTTCGACAGAGAAAAATCAAGAGCGGCTGGGTCGCCTCCTGGCCCAAACGCCAGGCTATTTTGGCGTCATGAACTATCAGGGCGCAAAATTTGCGACCTCGTCTGAAGCGGTGCAGCCGATCATGTCGACGCTCAGCGAAAAGGGCCTCGCTTTCTTTGAAGATGGTAGCCTGATCCGTTCTGAGTTTGGCGCCAGCGCCCGCAATTCAGGTCTCGCTTTTGGGAAGGCAACGAGCTGGCTCGATGCCCGCCCTGAGGCCGATGAGATTTCCCAGCAATTGATGTTGCTCGAATCCACGGCACTTGAGCAAGGCGCTGCCCTTGGCACAGCGATGCCGTTCCCCGTGACGTTCGACATCCTGCAAGAATGGCTGCCGACGCTTGAAGCCAAAGGGATTGCGATCGCCCCAGCGTCATATCATGCTAAGCGGTCTTTGCGTGCTGGTCAGATTCGACAGGCCAGTTTAGACCCTCAAGGGTGAGCCAGAAGAAACGCGATCCATCGCTTTACCGCGACAATGTCGGTCTTGCCTTGTTTTCAAAGGCCGGACACGTTTTTGTTGGGCGCCGGGTCAATGGGCGAGGGGCCTTCCAGTGGCAGATGCCGCAAGGCGGCGTCGACAAAGGCGAAACACCCCGCGATGCAGCGCTTCGTGAGATGGACGAAGAAATCGGTGTTGCAGCCAAGCTCGTCGATGTTCTCGAAGAGACCGAAGACTGGCTCTATTATGACTTTCCACCGGATCTTCTTCGCCGGATGGGCGGGCCCTATCTCGGCCAGCGGCAGAAATGGTACGCGCTGCGGTTCAAAGGCTCTGACAGCGATGTGCGCTTAGACAAACACAAGCCTGAATTCGATGCTTGGCGCTGGGCAAAGATCGACGAACTCCCCGGTCTCATCGTTCCGTTTAAGCGACCGGTCTATGAAGATGTGGCCCAACGCTTCCAACGCTGGAGCGAGCCGGTTTAGGCCATTCTGGGACGACCCTTCCCAAACTTAGGCATCTGCGCCTATGCTCTCACCCATAAAGATATTGGAGGAGGGCTGCGGCGATGACCAAAACGCTGCTTATGATCCACGGCGTTGGCTGTGGCGGTGAGGTTTGGGATCGTATGAAACGCGATTTCGCAATGGCCGCTTGGACCTGCGAAACGCCGACACTCTATCCGGAGCTGCGCACAAAAGACGCCCCTCCTGACGCGCTCGCAGACCTGACGCTGGCCGACTATGTCGACGCGGCCATCAAACATGCAGGCCAAATTGCTGAGCGAGACGGCGTTCCACCCGTGGTGATTGGGCATTCCATGGGCGGCCTGATCGCGCAAAAGCTGGCGGAAGCCTGCGCTGTCCGCGCGGCGATTTTCCTGACCCCGGCGCAACCGGAAGGCTGCACAGTGACGGATCTGCGGGTCTTGCGGACGTTTTGGAGCATCCTGAAAGTTGGCCAGAAAAATGTGCCGGGTGGGGTCTTTAAGGTCGGGCCAAATGGCTTTCGCTGGGGCGTTTTGAACGCGGTGCCGAAGGAGCGGCATGACGCGATCTATGAAGACGCGCTCTACGATAGTGGCCGCGTCTATCACGATCTCGCAAATCCAGGCCCTATAGACGAAGCCAAGATCAGCATTCCAACGCTGACCATCGGCGCGAAAAAGGACCGAGCGACGGTGATCAAAGCGGTGCGGAAGGTTGGCGAAAAGTACGCCAAGGCGAGCACCCCTGGCGACTATTTTGAGTATAAGTCTCACGCCCACTGGATCGTCGATGAGCCTGGCACCGAACAGGTCTCGTCTGACATTTTGGAATGGCTCGACCGAAACCTGACCTAGTCGAGCGCGCCGATATAAGGCAGGCCGCGATACTTTCCGGCATCGTCCATGCCATAGCCAACGAGGTATCGGCCCGGCGCATCAAAGGCATGGAAGTCGACATTTAACTCGCCCTCTGGGGCCCACGGCTTGCGAGCGAGGGCGCAGGTAATGACTTCGCGCGCGCCCTTGGCGAGCAAGTGTTTACGGGCAAAGGCAAGCGTTCGGCCGGTATCAAACACATCATCAATGATCAGCACGCCGCGTCCGGTTACTTGGCGGGCAATATCAGCGCGCACGACAACCCGCCCAGAGCTCTGACGTTCATCCCGGTAGCTCTCCAGCCAAAGCGCATCCAATACGGGGTGAATATCAAGCCGGGCGAGCGCCTTCATCAAATCGCTGGTAAACGGGGTGGCGCCAATCAAAATATTCACCGCCGACCATTCGCCGGTGAGGCGTGGGGCCAGGCGCGCGGCAAGATCATCGATCCGCGCCATTAGGTCCGGTTCGGATAAGACCGTGTCGATTTTGGGATCTGTCATTGCCTCGCTTAGTCCGTCGCTGCTAGCGCGGTATCGGCGGGAACGAAATCGAGTTCAAGCTCAAAGGATTCAAAAGGTGGGTTTTCAATCCGTGCTGCAAAGATCGCGGTCGCGTCTTCCGGAATGCTGGTCGGCGAGATTGGGGCGAAGGCTTCTGCGACTTGAGCGCCTTGATCGTCCAATAAGATGACCCGCACATTCGGTGCTTGGACGGTTCGAGAGGTGACATTCTGCACCGCACCGCGGACCTCTAAGATTGGGGTCGTGCCATCGAAGAAGCGCTCCGCTTCAGTATCCAAAAACTCAAGACCGAAGCGATTGACCGGCATGCCGAGCGCGGCATAAGTGCTGGCCGATTCGGGCCAGCGTTTGACCACCTCGCCGCGGAATAGGAGCAGGCCCGCTGCAATCACCAGGAAAGCAGCAACGGTTGTTGTCCACGCGCTGAGCGCTGCAGCGCGGCTCTTTCTGCGACGCCGTTCGCGGACTTTAAGTCGATACGCCTCATGCGCACCGAGGACGCTGTCGCCGGGATTGGCGCCTTCCGGCCCGACAAACCAGGAATGCCCGCACGCTGCGCACTTCACCGTTTTTCCGCTGTCTCCAATCGTGGAGTCTTCGGCGAAATATTGGGTCTCGCATTCTGGACACGTCAGGATCATGGTTTGGACATTCGCTTAATTTTTAGGAATAGTCGATATGCCCGAACTGCTATTGCTGAAGTGTTTAAGGTCAGGATCAATTCATGTCGCGATACCGGCCAGATTTAAGCGATGAGCCTGCGGTGCGACTGGATGGGGTCAGCCTCACCTATGAGCGCACTGGCGAGGTTCTGAGCGAGATTGATTTGGTGCTGCGTCAGGGCAGTTTCACCTTCCTGACAGGACCGTCCGGGGCGGGGAAGTCGTCGCTGCTAAAACTGATGTATCTAGCGCATGCGCCGACGCGCGGCGGGATCCGCTTGTTCGGGCGTCAAACCTTTGACTTGAAGCGCAAACAATTGGCCGCGCTGCGACGCCGGATTGGTGTGGTCTTTCAGGAGTTTCGGCTGCTGGATCATCTCACCGCATTTGAGAATGTTGCCTTGCCGCTTCGCGTATCGGGTCAGAAGCCGGATTCCTACCAAAACGAGGTCATTGACCTGCTGAGATGGGTTGGGCTTGGCGAACGGGTCGATGCCCTCACACCGTCTCTGTCAGGCGGGGAGCAGCAGCGCGTGGCGATTGCGCGGGCGCTGATCAATAAGCCTGATCTCCTGATCGCGGACGAGCCGACCGGTAATGTCGACCCCGAAATGGGGCAAAAGATCATGCGGCTGTTCGCGGAGCTGAATAAGCGGGTCGGCACGACGATTTTGATCGCGACACATGATTTGGAGCTCATCCGAGAGTTTGAGGCGCCGGTTCTGCGCTTAAGCAATGGGATGCTGGTCCGCGATGTCGAACATGGAGCTGTAGAATGAGCCGCCGTGAAACGCCTCTCTTGCCGGTTAGCGATGCGCGCGAGGCGGCCTTGTTCTTCGTCGTCGGTGCGCTGTGTTTCTTAGCTGCGCTGGCGGCGCTCACGACGCGCGGCACGTACAAGGCAGCAGAAGCTTGGGGCGCTCAGATTGAGGGCGACCTGACCGTGATCATGCGCGACACAGATCGGCGCACGGCGGAGGAAGCCGCAAGTCGCGTTTCGAACTTCGCGAATGTGTTTGAGGCTCGTATCCTCAATGATTCCGAGGTGGAAACTCTATTAGAGCCGAGCTTTGGCCCAGGTGGCATGCCGCAAGGCCTGCCCGTGCCCTTCTTGATGGTGGTCCAGGCTGATATGGCCGTCGGCGACCCGAGCGAAGCCATTGAAGGCGTGCTCGATGATCTTCAAATCGATGGCTCTGTCGCGGGGAATGCTGGCTATGCCGACAATGTCCGCGGCGGGCTCAATACGTTGAGGTTGATGGCGCTATCGATTGTCGCCCTCTTATCGGCAACGGCGGTGGCGGTGATCGCTTTCGCCACGCATGCGGCGCTTCTCGCCCGGCGCGATATTGTCGATGTCTTACATCTATCGGGGGCGGAGGATCGCTATATTGCGGGCCTATTTGAGCGCCGGTTCTGGATCCTCGCGCTGCAAGCGGGGATGGGCGGCGCGATTGCGGCGCTCATGGTGACCGCGCTCATTGTCTTTTCTGGCAGCAGCGCTGAGGGCGTGGAGGCGCAGCTTCTCCCGCAGCTCAGCTTAGACTTTTGGGACATTGTTATCCTTCTGGTCACACCCATTATGGCAGGACTGGCCGCACGAATGGCAGCACGTCTCACCGTGCTCGCATCGCTCAAGGATACGCTGTGAACACAATACGTTCGGTCATCTTTGTTGTCTGGTTGTATAGCTGGATGGCGATCCTTGGCATTTTGGCACTGCCGACGCTCATTCTGCCGCGCGGTGCGATTCTTTGGTTCTTTCGGGCGTTTGCGCGGCTTTTGCTGTTCGGCCTGCGCTGGATTTGCGGGGTTCGCGTCGAATTTCGCGGCACAGAGCATATTCCGGGTGGCCCGATCCTGATCGCTGGGAAACATCAAGCTATGCTCGATGTGTTTCTGCCCTTCCTGATCGTCAAAGACCCGGTTCTGGTGATGAAACGAGAATTGCTTTGGTATCCGGTCATCGGCTGGTACGCGCTCAAAACCCGTATGCTGTCCATCGACCGGGATGGCGGCGCGAAGACGATGAAGAAAATGCTGACCGCAGCGAAAGCTGAGATCACGGGCGAAGGGCGGCAAATGCTGATCTATCCCGAAGGCACGCGGATGAAGCCAGGCGCAGCGCCAGACTATAAGCCTGCCGGTATTCGAGCCTTCTATAAGACGCTCGGTGTCCCCTTGGTGCCGCTCGCCACAAATGCAGGCCTCTGCTGGCCAGCCAAAGGCCTTACGCGACGCCCCGGATTGGTTGTGTATGAGGTATTGCCCCCTCTACCAGCCGACCTCAATCCGAAAGCTATGCTGGGCGAGCTTGAAACTCAGCTTGAAGCCGCTTGCGATCGCCTGCTCGACGAAGGGCTCGCCGCGCAGGGGCGCACGCGCGCGGATCTGTAATGCCAGCACCGAGCGCCGAGATCCTGCGAGATGCCTGCGAAGCGCTCGCGGGTCGCGATCCTGCGCTCGCAGTGGCGCATGAAAGAGTTGATCTTCCCAATTGGCGCAGCACGGACGCGAGCTATTCGTCCTTGGCCCGGATCGTCGTCTATCAGTTGATCTCGACAAAGGCGGCAGATGCGATCTGGGGGCGTATTCAAACCCGTTTGGGAGCGGTGACAGCACGGGCGGTGGTCGAGGATGATCAGGAGGCTTTGCGCGCGTGCGGGCTCTCTCGTCCGAAGCTCGGGCATCTCAATGCCATCGCAGATGCCGTGATCGATCAACGCCTTGATTTCGACGCGCTCGCGGACGCCTCAATCGACGAGGCCCGCAAAACCTTATTGAGCATTCGTGGCATCGGTCCTTGGACCGCCGATACGTTTTTAATGAATGCGCTCGGTCATCTTGATGCCTTTCCGAGCGGCGATGTGGGGCTCATCGAAGCCTATCGTCAGCTTGCAAGCGCTGAGCAAAGACTGAGCGCAAAAGCCTTCTCCGAGCACGCAGAGACGTGGCGGCCCTGGAGGGCGGTGGCGGCGCATTTGCTCTATGATTGGTACAATTTGAACCGAAATTAGCTCAGGATTTCAGGGGACTATCCGCATGCGGATGTTTTGGCTCGGGTCCCCCCTAGACACTCAAAGTCATTGTCATACGATCGACATAGCGAATCAGTAATGCTGTGCGCGACAGAGAAGGAGTGATCGCTTTCAAGACGAAAGTTCGACAATCTAAGACCCTCATGGCAGAGGTATTCTGTTATGGCTGAGGTCCTTTCCACCCCACCCAATGGCCGGCCCGCTCTGGTATTGAACGCAGATTATCGGCCTTTGTCTTACTATCCGCTATCGCTTTGGCCTTGGCAGGATGTCGTGAAAGCGGTGTTTCTCGACCGCGTCGATATCATCGCTGAATATGATCACTATGTGCGCAGTCCAAGCTTTGAGATGCGCCTGCCATCGGTCATCGCGTTGCGTGAGTTTGTCCGCCAAGACCGGGTGCCAGCTTTTACGCGCTTCAATGTGTTCCTGCGGGACGGTTTTGCCTGCGTCTATTGTGGCGCCACCGAGAATCTCACCTTCGATCATGTGATCCCGCGCTCGAAAGGCGGACGCACGACTTGGGATAATATCGTTGCGGCCTGTTCGCCCTGTAACCTCAAGAAAGGCGGGCGCATGCCGAAAGACTGCGATATGCATCCGCGCCGCAAACCGGATCGCCCGAGCAATTACTATCTCCAAGAGATGGGCCGCAAATTCCCGCCGCATCACCTGCACGAGACGTGGATGGACTATCTCTATTGGGATGTGGAACTGGATCGCTAACCCTTAACGCTTGTTAACGCGCATGCTCTTTGCCATGATCTCCTCGGAGAGGGACAAATCATGTGGAGTTTTCTGCGGTCGATTTCGGACACGCTAGGGGTCGGATTCCTGGCCATGCAGCTGATTAAGCTGATCGGCATGGTGTTTTCACTGGTCGGGCCGCTGAAATTTATCTCAAGCGTGTTCGCAGGCTTTTTCCCGCTGATCGCCAATTTCTTCAAATTTACCTTTGGCTGGAGCATCAACGGCCTTGATGTCATGGCCGTGGCGATTGCTTTATCGGGCACGCTGATTGTGTGGTCATCTGTGGCGCGCGAAGAAGCGTTGGGCACGCGCTATATCTTCCGCTTCTTCATGATCCCGTATGCCTTCTTGGTCATCATCGTGGCGATTATTGTTCAGGTCACGACGCCGATTGTGGAGATCAATCAGTTCAATGCGCAGTGCAAAGCCAATACGGCTGAAGCGTCTTTCTATGGCAGCTCCTGCGCGGAGATGAGCCCGCAACTGGCCTTCTGGGATGATACGTTCGGTGATGACCCGATTGTTGAACCTGGAGAAGGGGCCGGCGCGGAGGCAGGTGAGGCCATCGCGGTCCCTGAAACGGATGAGGACGATCTCACGGGTTTGAGCTTCATCTTGGCGCTGATCTATCTCGCCGTGATCCTGCCCTTCATTTCGCTGCTGGTCTTCTTCTTCAAGCGCTTGTCGGTAAACCGGTTGCTGAAGCGGGTGACCATCGCGGCGGGCTCAGCGATTGGCCTCGCCGTCGCTTCCGCCGCTTATGCCTCAGCTTTTGGCGGCTAGGCTTCACCGCGACTGCGCAGCCACAGCAAGAGTAGCGGAATCCAAATCAGGGACAGGGTGATGATGCCTTTTATGGCTTGATAGCCGACCCACCACCAGAAAAAGCGTTTCTTGTTAGCGTTGAGCCAAGAGATGCCCGCGCGCAGGCGGCCAATCGGGCCAGGTTTTGCCTCAGGCCCTTGATCTGGAGTGGGGCTTTGATCAATCGACATTTGGGGCCATTTTCCCCGCGCGCTTAAGCTGTCTCTCGATCAGCGGATGAAGGTCCGCATTGGAGGCGAGGATGGACCCGGTCTCCAGTGCATTGCCGCCATTCATCTCAGCGGCGACGCCGCCGGCTTCACGCACCAGGATCATACCGGCCGCAATATCCCAAGGGCTAAGATGGCTTTCCCAAAAGCCATCGAAACGACCGGCCGCGACCCAGGCTAGATCCAGCGCCGCGGAGCCGTATCGGCGAATGCCGGCGACGTTGCGGGTCATGGTGCTGATCTCGTGGGCGAAGCGGGCGTGATACTCTTCCGCCTTGCCAATCCAAGGCGTACCCGTTGCGACGACGGCTTCTTCGAGTTTCTTACGGCCAGCCACGCGCAATTTGCGTTGACCGAGCCAGGCGCCGCGTCCGGTTTCGCCCCAGAAAATCTCGTTCTTGGCGACGTCATACACCACGCCAGAAAAAAGCTGGCCTTCACGTTCGAGGGCGATGGAGACGGCATAATGCGGCTGACCATGCAGGAAGTTCAGCGTGCCATCCAAAGGGTCGACGATGAACCGATTGGTCTTGTCTGAGCCTTCGACAATGCCGCGCTCTTCCATGACAAAGCCATAGCCGGGACGGGCTTTGCTCAGGTGGTCGTA
>CAYNUI010000086.1:0-9689 GCA_964400185.1 uncultured Hyphomonas sp. | reverse complement strand
AAAGATCTTGAATCGATCAAACCGGGTGAGCCTTGGGAGAAAGCATTAAACGCAGCGCTTGATACCTGTGAGCTCATGCTCGTTTTAATTGGAGACGAGTGGACGACCTGCAAATCCGGGTTCTGGAGCAAGCCACGCATCAAGCAAAAAGGCGATATGGTTCGCAAGGAAATCTCGTTCTCGCTCGAGAAAGAGATTCCGGTTGTGCCTGTTCTGCTAGACGAAACACAATTGCCCGCGCCTAAAGCCCTCCCTGAGGACATCAAAGGGCTGCGAGACCTACAAGCGGCGCGAATTAGCAAAGCTTCTTTTCGCGGCGATTTGGAGAACCTCATAGAGCGGTGCGGCTTGAGAGATAAAAACCAACCAGTGCTGGCCGCACAGAGCTTTGACAGTTCTGGAGGCTCGGCCTCCAATGATGCGTTGCTGGTGAAGTTTCTCTCAGAGTTCAAACAATGGGCCTTCTCGCCATTGCGCATTCAAAAGTGGGGCGGCGAGCAATTCGGCTATGAGCCCTTGTCGCAGCTCTCGACGGATGAGATTCGCTCAATGCTGGAGCGTCACGAGGATACCGGCCTGATCGAGACCCGTAAGTCAAAGAAGGGCAATACGCTTTACACGGTGAAGAAAGGCGCGAGCTGAGTGCTCCTCACGGCTTGTCCGTGGGGTCCAACATGCGCATGCTAAAAAAGATCGGGAGCGAACCGGCCGCTCCCGAACGATAAGGCAAAGATCACGAGATGGACTGCCCAAACGCCTTGGGCAGAGCGTTGATCAGAGAAAATCTGCTACTTCCCGAACCCATAGACCAGCGAAACGCGGCTGATCGTGTCCGTATCTTCGAAACCGTCCACTGGGTCAGTGTCATGACGCGCTTCGAAGGAGACGCGCGCTGACAGTGTATTGGTCAGTGAGGCCGTGATGGCTGCTATGTTGATGATCTGCGTCGAGACTTCCGCATAGATGACATTGGTATCATTGGTGAATGAGACATTGTCATTAAAGGCGTGTGCGAAGTTTGATTGGGCGATTGCGCCGAACGTCTCTTCGGTTTCGCCCGGGACGAGAACCGCCGCATTTCCGACCAAAGTGGTGGTGTCTCTGGTTTCGTCGATTTTCAGACCTGGGCCGCCGCGAACGGTCCATGTTGTGACGTCGCCATTCAAGACATCATAACCGAGACCGCCGCCGATAAAGGCGCGAGAGTCAAAGCCTGAGAATTCGTCACGCTCATAGCTCAGCTGTCCAAAGCCAAATAGGCGGTCGTTAATCTGGCGGTCGAGATTGGTCCCCAAAAAAATCCGGTTCTTGGTTTCTTGGCCGTCTGTCTCGCCATAGTCGGCGCTGGCTTGCAGGCCGATTTTCCAAAGGTTCATTTTGCGCGTGGCGTCGACGCCAAGCCCGAGATCGGTGGTTTCCGTGTTACCGGTTGTCGTGCCGGCGCTGAGAGAGCCTTCGCCGCTCCAACCATTGTCAGAGGCGTCTTGGGCATGCACAGGCAGTGCGATGGTCATAGCGCCTGCAAAGGCGGCAAATTTTAAAAACTGGGAGAATGTCATGTGTCGCTCCTGTCGATGAGACGGGCGCGACATGACGCCTATTAGATGAATCTCAAATGAATCTGGCGCAGCTTTAACTGCCGATCTGAGCCCGGTGTCGCAATTTTGCATCGGCGAGGACGCAGGCCAGCATGGCTTCAGCGACCGGAACGGCTCGGATGCCAACACATGGATCGTGGCGGCCTTTGGTGCGCACATCGACCTCTTCGCCGTCTCGCGTGACCGATTTGGTCTCGGTCAGAATGGACGAAGTGGGCTTAATCGCAACGCGCACGATAATGTCTTGCCCGGTGGAAAGCCCGCCCGCGACGCCGCCATTATTGTTCGAGAGGAAGCGTACGCCATCATTGCCCATGCGCATCTCATCGGCGTTTTGTTCACCGGTAAAAGACGCCGCTTCAAAGCCTGCGCCAATTTCAACACCCTTGGCCGCATTAATGCTCATCATCGCTTGCGCGAGTTCGCTGTCGAGTTTGCCGTAGACGGGTGCGCCCCATCCGGCCGGGAGGCCAGAAGCCTGGACTTCAACCACGGCGCCCACAGAAGAACCGGCTTTGCGGACCTCATCGAGATAGGCTTCCCACTGCACGGCCATGTCGGCGTCCGGACACCAAAACGGATTGTCGCCGGTTATGTCCCAATTCCACTTCTCGCGGTCGACTTTGTGTTCGCCGATCTGCACGACCGCGCCGCGAATTTGAATATCATCGCCGAGCACGCGGCGCGCAACAGCGCCCGCAGCGACCCGGGACGCGGTCTCACGGGCGGAACTGCGCCCGCCGCCGCGATAGTCGCGCACGCCATATTTCTGGTCATAGGTATAATCGGCATGCCCAGGGCGGTATCGGTCGCGGATTTCAGAATAGTCTTTGGAGCGCTGATCGACATTCTCGATCATCAGGCTGATCGGGGTGCCGGTCGTAACCTGACCGTCTGTGCGGTCGTCTTCAAACACGCCGGAGAGGATCTTCACTTGGTCCGGCTCACGGCGCTGGGTCACGAAGCGGCTCGTGCCAGGGCGGCGCTGATCGAGGAAGGTTTGGACAAACGCCTCATCCAGCGGCAGGCCCGGAGGACACCCGTCGACCACACAGCCGATCGCGAGCCCGTGGCTCTCACCCCAAGTGGTGACGCGAAAAAGATGGCCGAGTGTGTTATGCGACATGAGGTCCATTCCGTAGTTGCGATACTGGCGGTCTCCTATATGCAAACGGCAAGCCTGCCAAACCCCTAACACTCACACCTGGACAAAGCCGATGACAGATGTGCCCGTTTCAATCCCAAAATCGCCGTCTCAGGCAGACTATGCCGTGGAACGCGAGCGGCCTCTGATCCCGGACGTGGATGAGCCGTATGCGCTGCTGGAAGCCTGGCTGAAGGACGCGAATGCGAGCGAGCCGAATGATAGCTCAGCCATGTCGCTGGCGACGGTCGACAAAGACGGTATGCCGGATGTTCGGATCGTATTGCTGCGCGGGCTGTCCCCCGAAGATGGGTTTCAGTTTTACACCAATTATGAAAGCGCGAAGGGCGAGCAGCTCGCAGTGCAACCAAAAGCGGCGCTCTGTTTCCATTGGAAGAGCCAACGTCGCCAAGTTCGTGTGCGCGGCGTGATTGAGAAATCGAGTGAAGCGCAATCCGATCATTATTTCCGCTCCCGCGCCCCACAGTCCCGGATTGCCGCCATCGCCTCAGATCAGTCGCGCCCGCTCAATGATCGCGATGTGTTCAATCAGCGCGTTGCGGAGATTTCCTCCATCTATGGTGACGATGACGACATTCCTCGGCCTGAGCACTGGGGCGGCTACCGTTTGATGCCGACCGAGATCGAATTCTGGCAAGACCAGGCTTTCCGCATGCATGACCGGTTGAAACTCATTCGGACCGGCGACACCTGGTCAAAAACGCGGCTTTATCCCTAGTTACTGTAGCCATCGCGCTGACCAGGTCGTGAGCGCTTCGTCGGCTAAGTATTCAATCGGCGCTGCCGGGCCCGCTGTGTCCCCGAGAATCAGGCCGCGCATCAAGATTGCGTGCTCGATCATGCCTTGCAGCTGACCCGGTGCGGCGTCAAAGGACGCCTCATTAAGTCTACCCGACGCGTGAAGATCTTCGACGGCTTGGTCAAAATGGTCACTCAATCGGATCTTGATGGCGGAGTAAAATCGATCAGCGAGATCGGAATTTCGGCCGGTTTCAGCGACGATCATCCGAACCAAACCAATCGTTTCTGGCTGGCTTAGAAGGGCCGCGTAAGCATGCGCCAAAGTTGATAGTCGCCCAAAAGGATCGGAGGCCGCGCTCAAACTGAGTTCCGTTTCCAGGGTTTCGATGCTCGCAGTTGCAACGGCTTCGAAGAGTTCAACCTTTGACCGGAAGTGACGATACAGCGTGGCCGTTGAGACTTTGGCATGACCGGCAATGTCTTCCATGCTTGCGCCAGCATAACCATCCCGCCGAAAGAGGGCACTGGCCGAACTCAGGATGGCCGAATGTTTGGCGGCTGAGCGATTTTTTCTGAAGTCTTCCAGGGTCATACAAAGTTTTTGACGCGCTTCGCTTGATTTGTAAACGAAAAGGTTCATTTTCGTAAAGGAATCAATTCAGGAGTTAATCATGAAGTATTGGAAGTGGGGCATCGTCGGCGGCCTCGTTGTGACTGTTGCAGCTTGTGCGTCGCTCGGAGACTTCTCCAGTGATGATCCAGGGTTTGCTGAATCTGCGGGAACATTTGAAGGTCAGTTTTTGGTCCTGTCGGATGCCAGCATGGCTGGCACAGCCTATGCTGATAATCGCTTGGAACCCTTCGCTGGGATGCGAGATGAACTAACCCTGTTTGGAGACGGCGTGCCGCAGGCCACCGTGCCAGCGCCAAACTCTGTCATTTCATGGCCCCAAGTCTTGGACGTCTCGCCGGATGGTCGATTTGCCTATGTTGTGGAAACACGCGGCGACCTCGATCCGAGCGTTGAGGTGGTCGAGAACGTTTATGTCGATGTGCCGGAAGCGCGCCGACTGTTTGTCTTCGAGATTCAAGGATCGACCCTCAAAGAGGTTCAAGTTCTTGAGGACGTTGGCAGCGCACCACAATCGGTAGAAGCGCCCGAAACCTATCCATTGCTCTACATCGCAACTGAAGATACTGGCGCAGAGCTTGTCACTTTTTCGGTGCTTCCGACCGGCGAAGTGGAAGATCGCCGGGCCTTCGATTTGAACGCGCCCTACCTACCAAGCGACGCTGAGAAAAGAATTCGCACGCTTGTCGTCGCTCCAGATGGTCTGACCTTTGCGGCCAATATTGGAAACAAACGGGTACAATTCTATCGCATGATCCTGGACCTTGATCAGCGTCCGCAAGAGGTTGAAAAAATCGGCGATCCGATCGAATTCGGCGTGAGGCTGTCGACGATGAAGTGGAGCCCTGATGGACGCTTCCTCATTGTAACCGATGTCAATGCATACGACTCTACGATTGCCATGCTTACTCAGCGCGGAGGCCAAGTGTTCTCGGTCAAACCTCCGACCGAGCAAGCTCCCGCGCAAGTCATCGACCAAGTGCGGGTTGGGCGATTTGCCGAGGGCGTCGAGCTCTCTGATGATGGGACAATGATCGCGTCGATTGCAATGGAACGCACATACTTGCCCGAGCTAGCCCCGCTTGCTGTGTGGCCACATCGACGCCAATACTCCTTAATGTTGATATCGCTCGATCCGGAAACCGGCGCATTGACCAAGCTGGACGAGATCCGGGCCGCTGGAGTTTTACCGGAAGACGTCATCTTTGATGAAACAGGGCGCAATTTGGCCGTCGCCACGTTTCATCGCCGCAAAGGTCCCGACCGACTGCGTGGCTTCGTCGATTTCTTCTCCATCGAGGATGGCAAACTGGTCGCGCAGAACCGAACGCAATCTGTTATGCGTGGTCCACATGACTTAGTGAGGATTCCAAGCGATGACTGACTTAACCGCGTACAAAGACAAACTCGCCATCGTGACCGGCGCGGGGGACGGCATTGGTGAAATGCTGGCGCGCAAGCTTGCAGATGCAGGGATGCGCGTTGGGGTCCAGGACATCCGCGCGGAAGCGGCTGAGCGGGTCGCGAGCAGCATTGGCGGCGGGGCCTTCCCGCTTGTGTTTGATGTCTCAGATCGCGAGGCGAGTTTGGCAGCGGCGGAGGAGACCAAAGCCCATGGCCCTCTCAATTTGCTCTGGATCAATGCCGGCGTCGGCGTCGGATCGCCGATCCTGACGGGTAAACCAAACGCGATTGAATGGGGCTTTGATGTCAATGTGCGCGGCGTGATCTGGACCGCGCAGGCCTTCGTGCCGCTTATGCAAGCGGCGACGGGCCCGAAGCATGTCGGCATCACAGCGTCATCGGCCTCTCTTCGATCGCCCGATGGAGACTTCCCACTCTATGCCACGACCAAGCATGGCACGTTTGCCGTTGGCGAAGCGCTTAAGGGTGAACTTGCAGGGCAGGGCATTGGCGCCACAATCCTGTGCCCTGGCCTCCTCAACACGAAAATCTGGGATGGCGCGAAGGCGCGTCCAGATCGCTATGGCGGGGCCCGTCATATGGATCCATCTATTTCGAAAATGTGGGATGAAGCCAAAACCCCGGACGTGATGTGGCCGCACATTGCGCGTGTGATTGGACAGGGTGGGGGATATCTGGTCTGCTCCACCGATGGAGGCGAGACCAAAGCGGGGTTTGAAGCCCGCGCCAATGAGATCTCGTCCGCAATTGTGGAGGTTTAGAAGATGAAATTGGGGCTACAGATTGGGTTAGGCATCTTATCGCTTATCCCGCTATTCTTTGCGGTTATGGGGATATTGAATGGGGCATCATTCTTCATGCCCGATGGCGGATATCCCGCCGCCTTGGACAATCAATTGCGGTACCTGTCAGCGATTTACTTGCTCGTCACCATGCTGCTCTGGTGGACCATTCCGAACATCGAAAAGCACGGAACCGTTTTGACCTTTGTCTGCGCCGCCATCTTTATTGGCGGGATCGCGCGGTTCGTTTCTTACTCCACGGTTGGACCGGGTTTGGATCAGCAATTTGCCGGAATGATCTTAGAACTCAGCTCGCCAATCTTCCTCATCTGGCAAAGACTGGTTGCGAGAAAAGCCGCTGCCGCCTAAACGGCGGCGCATGACATTAAAACTCGCCATTTGGGACATGGATGGCACCATCGTGGACAGCCGCGAGGTGATCCAATCCGCCATGGAACGCACGTTTGAAGCGCTGGGGTTCCCGCCGCCGGACTATAACGATACGCGCAAGACCATCGGGCTCGGCCTCCACGAGGCTTGCGAGATCCTCGCGCCCGAAGGGGCTGACATCCCGAGATTGGCCGAAACCTATAAACAAGCGTTCGTAGAACAGCGTAATGAGCCTGGTTTCAAAGAACCCCTCTATGAGGGCGCGGTAGACACCCTCCAGCGTCTTTCGAATGAAGGGTGGCTGATCGCGATGGCGACGGGCAAGTCGCATCGCGGCATTCGCGCCATTTTCGACATGCATCCGCTAGAGCCATTCTTCGACACGATTTGGTGCGCCGATGATGGCCCAGGCAAACCGCATCCTTTCATGTGCGAGCAAGCCATGGCGGCCCTTGGCGCGGAACCGCATCAATCTCTAATCATTGGCGATGCGGTGCATGATATCCGGATGGGACTGAATGCGGGCATCCACACGCTGGGCGTCAGTTGGGGCTTCGGCGAGACCCAAGAATTGGAAGCGGTCGGCGCGCATGAAGTGCACCATGATTATGCAAGCTTGAATGCGAGCTTAGACGCCTTTGCCGAGCGGGTGAGCTGATGGACAAAGTCACCAAACCCAAACGCTTTTACAAAGTGGCGAGCATTGCGTCGGTCGATGGCGGATACGCGGTTGAACTTGATGGACGCCCGATCAAAACGCCGGCCAAAGTGACCCTCACTCTGCCAACCGAAGCTCTGGCCAAGGCCGTGGCGGGCGAATGGGACGCCCAGGGCGAAACACTCGATCTGCAAGGCATGACGCTCACCCGTCTCGCCAATGTCGCGATCGATCGCACGCCTGAAACCCGGTCAGATCTGGCTGAGGAACTTGCCCGTTACGCTGGCACCGATGTGACCTGCTACCTTGCCGACGCGCCGACAGAACTCCGGGCGCGCCAAGAGGCCGCGTGGAAGCCCTGGCGCGACTGGGCGGGCCAAGACCTCGGCGTCGTCTTGGTGCCGGTTGTTGGCTTAATGGCGAGCCCGCAACCGCAGGCCAGCTTAGACGCGGCCCTTCAGCATGCACTCAAGCTCGATGATTTCCGTCTCACCGCGCTCACTTGGGCGTGCAGCCTGCTGGGGTCTGCCGTTCTCGCGCTCGCCGTAGAGCAGGGACGGCTTTCTGCGCCAGACGCGCTCAACGCCTCGCTGGTTGATGAAGACTGGCAAATCGAGCAATGGGGCCAAGACGAAGAGGCGATGCAGGTTCGCGCTGCGCGTCTCAAGGATGCTGAAGCGCTTCAACTGTGGTTTGAAGCGCTGCGTTAAGACTCGCCTGTAAGGCATTGTCCAACTTGACGAAATCACAAATATCGCGTCCTCTTTCAGCCGGAGGACGCTCTTATGTTTCGGATCAGTATAGTATGTCTCGGTATTCTGAGTTTCTCGGCCTGCGCGTCGGTGGGAAACCTGGCCGCGGTCAATAAGAAAGAGACATTGGGCTCTGGCTATAATGGCAAAGGCTTCTCGCCCGCTGGCGTTTTCATTGATGCCGAACAGCGCGCCGTTCTCTCTAACCGCCGGATCGATAAGAATCTCGACACGCGGGTTGTTTGCGCAGAACCCGCGCCAGATGCGCTCTCAGCCATTGCGGCGCAGGCGGGCGTCAGTGTCTCGGATATTTCAAACGCAGTTTCTGCCGAAGGTGGGGTCTCTGAAGCGGCGGCCAATATCGGCCTGCGCACGCAGACGATCCAAACGCTTCGAGATGGCTTCTACCGGGTCTGCGAAGCCTATATGAACGGTCTTTCCGAAGAACAGTACGCAATCATGCTGCGCCGGTTCCAGACCAATATGATCGCGCTTCTCGCCATTGAGCAGTTGACCGGGGCCGTCAAAGGCGGCGACGCGGTGGTCAGCGCCTCTGCGGGCAGTGGCATTGATTATCGCGAGCAATATTTGCAGCGCGCCGCTATGGCATCAGCTGAGCAGACGCGCCTCACCACTGAAATCGCGCAAACCAATGAAGAGATTGCCATCCTCGAAGATGTGAATAGCCAGTGCGGTTTTGGCTCGGGAGAGCCTGGCTGCTCGGCGAGCGATGTTGAGCGTCGGAGCCGCGAAATCAGCGATCTGCGGTCGCAGCGCCGCTCTATGGAGCGGGCACAAGCGTCTGCGCAGGCCACAGCGGACACCAATAATGCGCTAGCCGAATCCGCACCGTCGGTAACCGAATCCAGCGCTGGCGGCGTGTCAGGGTCCTGGCCATCCGCACCGGCTTATCCGCCATCCTATGCGGTGGCTGATGCGGTGCGTGAGATCACCATGGCCATCGTTCAGAACGATTATGGTGTGCAGCTTTGCTTTGAACACCTGCGCCACATTGAAGAACGCACGCCTCTGACGGCGCGCTGCGAAGAGGTGATGGACGCCTATGTGCAAGGCCTCGTCAATGACAATGCGATGCGCCAGGCGATCCAAGAGGTGCAGATCAAAATGGCCGATAGCGTTGCCGATGGCGCGATCTCAGCTGACTCCGCTGCGGACTTCATGAAAATCTTGCTCGGCGGCGATGCAAGCGGCGCTTCGAGCGGCTCATCGCCGTTTGGTGGCCTGGCACCCGTAACAGCTGCAACGCGGCCCACCCGCCAATAGTATCAGGCCCCGACGCGGCGGTCCCCTTGTAGAACGCTTCGTTCGGCATAGCTCCTGTTGCGACAATGGTACTGGGAGTACGGTATGATCATCGTCCATCATTTGGAAGATTCACGGTCACAACGGGTTTTGTGGCTGCTCGAAGAGCTAGGCATTGCCTATGAGGTGAAGCGCTACAATCGCGATCCAGAAACATCGCTTGCGCCGCCTGAGCTTTACGACATTCATCCGCTCGGAAAGTCACCTGTCATCAGCGATGGCGA
>CAYNUI010000085.1:7574-9754 GCA_964400185.1 uncultured Hyphomonas sp. | reverse complement strand
GCATTGGCGCATCTGCGCGCAGGCGTGAAGCTGAAAGACGGCAAAACCGCGCCCGCAAAAGCCGATCTGATCGATGAGCCGGGCGGGCTTTGGCCGCGAACGCCGCCGATACGGGTGCGCAAATCCATCCCGGACACGTGGATCGAGCTGACCATTACCGAAGGCCGAAATCGCCAAGTGCGCCGGATGACGGCGGCGGTGGGGCATCCAACCCTGCGCCTGATCCGCGCCGGAGTTGGAAATTGGACTCTAGATGGCTTAGCGACTGGCGCGTGGCGCGAGGCTTAGCCTTTCGCAAGGCGCGCTTTGGTCATGCCAGCATGTGGTTTGGCATTGGCCGGATCCTCAGGCCAATCATGCTTTGGATAGCGCCCGCGCATATCTTTCGCCATATCCGCGTACCCCCCGGACCAGAAGCCTGGCAGGTCTTGTGTCGTGGCGACGGGTTTGCCGCCAGGGGAGAGGATTTGCAGCGTGATCGGCACGCGCCCCTCAGCGACGGTTATGTGGCGGGACGCCCCGTACAATTCCTGCGCTTTGCACTCGACCAAAGGCGCGCGGTCACTCAGCCAGTCTATTTTCGCCTCGCGCCCAGATGGGAGCGTGATTTTGCGCGGGGCTTTTTGATCAAGCTCTTGGGGCAGCGGCCAGTCTAAGCGAGCTTTCAGCGCATCCCGAATGGTGGCGGGCTTCGGCATGGTAAATGAAGTCTGACCAAAAATCGGGCCGAGCCAATCAAAAACCTCTTCTTGCAGCGCGGCGCTGTCCCATTTTGGCCAAGGATCGCCGTACGCATCGTACAGGGTATTCAATCTGGCGATCATTTCGCCAATTGGCTCATCAAGGCCCGTCGGCGCGAAGCCTTCGTCGCGCAAGTGTTTTAGGACCGCTGTGCGCGCGGCATCGGCCGTCGGTTTTGGTAAAGGTTGCTCGGAGAGAATAATGGCGCCGAGCGCGGAGACCCGCCGGGCCTTAAACGTGCCTTTGGTGGGGTCAAAGATTGCCTCATCGCGGGTTTCGACCCCGCCATATTGACGCGCGGTGGCTTCATCTATGGCGGCCGCGAGCGTAATTCGCGCGGATTTTGCGCTGCCAGCCATATCGGCCACCACCAGCCATTGGGATTTGGCTAAAGGGGAAGTTTCATCGACTTGTCCAGCGCGGCCATTGGCGAGCAAATAAGCACCCGTACCAGCATTGCCGCTGCCCTCACGACGCCGGGCGATCATGTCAGGCCAGCCTTTCGCGAGCACGTCCGCCGGTTTGCCGGAGGCGCGCCCGGAACTGCCCCATCGCTCGGCTTGAGACTTGAGCTTTTTCGCCCGCCCGCTGGCGTCGCTTCGAAACCGCGACAGGCGCTCGGTGAGATCGGCGCTGTTCCCACCCATGCCACGTTCGCTGATCAACGCAGCAATCTCAGCCGCGATCCGACGCTCGCCGTCATTGTCGGCACCCGTGATCAAAGCGGCGAGGCGAGGCGATAGCGGTAATCGCGTCATCTCCCGGCCCTTGGCGGTCAGCGCGCCGGTCTCGTCAATCGCGCCGAGCGTTAACAAATCCTCGCGTGCAGCTTTCAAACGTCCCGGCGCGGGCGGGGTCAGCCAATTCAAGTTGCCGGGATCATGTTCCCCCCATTCGGCCAGGGTGAGCAGCAATCCGGAGAGATCCGCGTTTTCAATCTCAGGCGATGGAGCAGGCGTGAGCCCGCGCGTTTCAGCCTCTTCCCAGAGCCGATAGCAGACCCCAGGGCCGAGGCGTCCGGCGCGGCCACGGCGCTGATCGACATTTGCGCGGGCGGCTCGAACCGTTTGCAACTCGGTCGACAATGCGCCGGGTACATAACGCGGCACACGGGCATAGCCGCTATCCACGACGACCGAGACGCCATCAATGGTCAGGGCGCTTTCAGCGATATCGGTGGCGAGAACGACTTTTCGTGTCCCGGGCGAGCTTGGACGAATGGCAGCGTCTTGGTCTTGCGGGCTGAGCGCGCCGAATAGCGGCGCGATCAGCACATTCTTCGGGAGCGAGAGGCGTTCGGCGGTGCGCCGGATTTCGCCAGCACCTGGCAAAAAGGCGAGGACAGAGCCGGCTGTCTCGCGCACAGCCCGCTCAATCGCACGGGCCATTTGATCCTCCAGCCGATCCCGCGAGCGCCCGATATAGCGGGTCTCGATGGG
>CAYNUI010000085.1:0-7474 GCA_964400185.1 uncultured Hyphomonas sp. | reverse complement strand
TCTTTGCTGACCTGTCGGTCGATCCGGGTCGAGAGGCCGACCCGCCCGCCGAGGCGCTCTCCCAGGGTCTGCGCCATCCGGGTCGCAGCCATGCGCGCCGCGATCCGGCGAGGTTCCAACATGACGATCTTACCAGGCAGGGCGTCAAACCCGTCAATCAAGCCGGCCAGCGCCAGCGGCACCCGCGTGGTTTTGCCAGCCCCCGGCGGCGCACCGAGGATCAAACGCTGCTTAGCGCGCAGCGTTTCGGCAATCTCCGGCAGCAAGGGTTCAATCGGCAAGTCGCTCATAAAAACACTCATGTCGTCAGTCATGAGGTTTCGCAATTGGGCGTTTTCAACTAAAGGCAGGCGGTCCGGTTGCTGTGGAGTATCTTCGTGACCCAATCGCCAGAATTTTCAGTCTGCGTGCCGATGCATAATGAATCCGGCAATGCGGCCAAACTGATTGAAGAGATCGCGGCCGCCCTAGAAGGGCGCGCCTATGAGATGGTGATCACGGACGATGCCTCAACCGATGATACGCGGGTCGTTTTGGCGGGCCTGAAGGACAAATATCCAGAGCTTCGGGTGTTCTCGCATCGTAAAAATGCGGGTCAGTCTCGCGCGCTGCGGACCGCGATCCAAAATGCCCGGGCGCCGATTATTGGCACGTTGGACGGCGATGGCCAGAATGATCCAGCCGATTTGCCCGCCCTCTATCGCAGCCTCACGCGCGCCGATGCGCCGGAAGGATTGGCTATGGTCATGGGCCGCCGCGCCAGCCGCAAAGATTCCGCCTGGAAGAAATTAGGCTCCAGCTTCGCCAACAGTATTCGCAAACGTTTGCTGCGCGATGATTGCGACGATAGCGGCTGCGGCATCAAAGTGATCCGCCGCGAGGCCTTCCTATCGCTTCCCTATTTCGATCATATGCACCGCTATATGCCGGCGCTGATGAGCGCTGAGGGCTACAAGGTTGAGTTCATGAATGTGAACCATCGCGAGCGCGGCACGGGGAAATCCAACTATACTAATTTTGGGCGGCTTGCTCCGGCCTGGGCGGATCTGCGCGGTGTCATGTGGCTCATTCGCCGTCGCCGTAATCCTGGCGGCGCAGACGAGGTCTAAGGCTCGATCGCCTCCAGGATCAGTCGCGCACGGTCAGCCACCGTCACTTTAGGAAGCTCGATCAGCTCATAGTTTGAGCTGAGATATGCCGCATGAATAAGGTCACCGAACCGACACGCCCCGTCATAATCGAGTTTGCGCTCATCATCGGTTTCGTAAATCTCTTCCCAAGCGGGTAAGAAGAACACCTTGGGCGCGTAGCGGTATTTCGCGACCTGCGCACGGATCTCAGCATCATCGAACCCATAGTGCGCACAAAAGGCGAGTAAGTCCGGCAGGCCGCGGTCAAAGACCGTGAGGCCACTTGCCCCTTCATAGTCCGCAATCGCCGTCTCCAGCATGCGCTGGACGAAAAGCTCCGCATCTTGTTCACCGGTCGCGCGGCCGCCAGAGGCGCGCTCCTCAGCTAAGACGCGGCGGGCATATTCGGGAACCACAGCAACTTGCTCGGACAAGGCGTGCAGGAGCGTGGTTTTCCCGGCACCTGGCGGGCCAGCTATGACAAAAAAGGGCGGGGTCACTGACATCGTCTCGCAATTGCTCACTTTGCATTAAGGATCATTGGGGTTAGTGGTCGAAGGCGGAGTTAAGCGTGTGTGTTGGACTGGGATGGAAGCCCACTTGCGAGACTTCATGGAGAAACAGCTAAAGGCTGCGCGCCAGAATGGCGATTGCCTGAGTAGAAAAAGGGGAATCCAATGCGACTCATTGTGGGTGCTTTTCCGCTCTTTATCATTCCCGTGGGTATTTACTGCCTGATCGCGTTCACCGCGACCGGCGATCCAACGGTTTTGACGCACGGAAATGAAGTCCTGAGCGAACGGGCCTCCCCGCTCATGGGCATTCTCGGACAAAAATTCTTCGCCATCGGCATGATTGGCGGCGAGATTGAATGGGTTCTGACCAAAGGCGATGCGCTGCTCGTGCTGTCCATTGCGGTCCTGTTCATGGAAATCCTAAAATCGACGAGCACCGGCACAGCCACGATTATGAACCATGCGCTGTCGATGATTGTGTTTATCGTTTGCTTGATGCTGTTCTTACTTCATCCAAACTTTGCGACCTCTGTGTTTTTCATCCTCACCGTAATGGCCCTGCTGGACGTGCTCGCAGGCGTTGTTGTGACGATTGTCTCCGCCCGCCGCGACTTCGGTGTGGCCGAAGGGTCGTTTGGATAGGTTCTGCGCAAACGCGCGCATATCTGCAAAAACTTATGGGCGGGCGCTTCACAGCGCCCGTTTCTGTTCTAGGGTGGGTCCCAGTCTGAACAAAAACATTGCCGGGGAGGCATTATGGAAGCGTTTGAACACTGGGTCGTGATGATTAGCGACCTCATTTGGGGGGGGAATTGGGGAGACACACGTCTCTTCCCCATGGGGCCAATCGCCATCATCCTGTTGGGATCTGGCCTCTATTTTATGATCCGCCTCGGCGCGCGTCCTTTACGCCGTCTCGGCCCTGCGATCGGAGAGGTTTGGGCGGGCCGCAAAGGCAATGGCGATCCCAATCAGATCACGCCTTGGCAGGCCCTCTCTACGGCGCTTTCAGGACAAGTCGGAACGGGTAACCTGGCAGGGGTCGCTACGGCGATCACGCTGGGTGGACCCGGCGCGATTTTCTGGATGTGGATCACGGCCTTTTTCGGCATGTCACTGGCTTATGCAGAGAGCTCGCTGGCGATTAAATACCGCGAAAAAGACGAGTATGGCCGCATCAATGGTGGCCCGATGTATTACATCAAGAACGGCCTCGGAAAGAAATGGGTTTTCCTCGGCGTGCTCTTCTGTCTTGGCACGATCTTCTCGGCCATGGCCACAGGTGGCATGGTGCAAGCCAACTCGATCACGCAAACCGTTGTCCGAAGCGCTGAAGCCAGCGGCTTTGCCCTGCCGGCCTGGGTTGTCGGTGTTATCATTGCGGGTCTCACCTTCGCTGTGATCATTGGCGGGATTAAGTCGATCGGCTCCGTTGCCGGTAAAGTCGTACCCTTCATGGCCGCGCTTTATGTCGGCGTCGCTTTCATCGTGTTGTTGATGAATGCACCGCAAATTCCAGGCGCGCTTTGGCTGATCATCTCATCTGCCTTTGGTCTTCAAGAAGCGGCTGGCGGTGCAACGGGCTATCTGGTCCTTGCGGCCATGCGCGCCGGTATCGCTCGCGGCCTGTTCTCGAACGAAGCCGGTCAAGGTTCTGCACCGATCGCGCACGCGGCGGCGCAAACCAAGAACCCATCCGTTCAGGGCGAAATCGCTATGATTGGTGTGTTCATTGATACGCTCATCATTTGTACGATGACCGCGCTTGTGATCCTGACAACAACGGGCACCTGGACCACGGAAAGCGGCGAAGTGACCAACCATATCTGGGAAGCGGCAGGCTTGCAGGCCTCGGCCATCACCAATGAAGCTTACTCCATCGCCTTCCCAGGCGGCGGTGTCTTTGTTTCGGTCTGTTTGGCCCTGTTTGCATTCACCACGATTATCGGCTGGTCCTATTATGCCGAGCAAGCGATCACCTATCTGTTCGGCGAGTGGGCGACGCACCCGATCCGCTTCCTTTGGGTCGGCGTGATCTTCATCGGTGCGATCGCGCAAGTGCAGCTGGTCTGGATGTTTGGCGACCTCGCCAATGCCTCCATGGCCTTCCCGAACTTGATTGCGATCTTGGCCTTGTCGGGCGTCGTTATGGGCATTCACCGCAAGAGCGGCGACCCTGACACAGAAGATGGCGATACGATCATGCTGGGCTCGGACGGACAGCCCTATAAGGAACCGGCGGCGGCGCCTGCTGAATAGCGGACGCCAAACCAAACTGTAAAACGGGCGCTCTGATGATCAGGGTGCCCGTTTTTCGTTTGCCGTTAAGGTCTGGCGCTTAGGGTCTGATCCCATGTCTGATATGGCCCGCATCGAAGCCTTTCTTGAGATGATGTCCGCTGAGCGCGGCGCTTCAACGCATACGCTTGATGCCTATGGGCGAGATTTGCTGGATGCGTCTGGCTATCTTGGCGGCAGCCTCTGCGATGCGACTGGCGAAGACTTGTCGGGCTGGCTGCAAAGCCTCGCCAAGGATGGCCTCGCCGCGTCGACACAGGCGCGCAAACTCTCCTCGCTGAAACGCTTCTTTCGCTTCCTGTTTGAAGAGCGCGACCGCAAAGATGATCCGACCTCTAAGCTCGATGCGCCGAAAGTCATGCGCGACGTGCCAGATGTCTTGTCGCGAGAAGAGGTCGACAGCTTGCTGCGCGCCTGCGCCGATGATCCGCGCATGACCTGCCTGATGGAGCTGCTCTATGGGGCCGGATTGCGGGTGACAGAGCTTGTCAGCCTGCGCCTCGGCGACCTGCCGCGCCGCCGTCTCGGCCTGTGGGAAACGCGTGAGATGATCATTCGCGGCAAGGGCAGCAAAGAACGTCTGTGTCCGCTCGGCGCACCTGCGCTCTTGGCGCTGCGAAACTGGCTCGAGACGCGCGATGC
Organism: uncultured Hyphomonas sp.; assembly: GCA_964400185.1. Classification (GTDB taxonomy): domain Bacteria; phylum Pseudomonadota; class Alphaproteobacteria; order Caulobacterales; family Hyphomonadaceae; genus Henriciella. The sequence goes on along the minus strand of CAYNUI010000085.1, from coordinate 2,889 downwards.
GGACAAATATGGTGATGGCAGCGGCGCTTTTCTGTTTCCCTCACGCGGCAAGTCCGGGCATCTGACTCGCCGCAGGCTTGCGCAAATGCTCGAGGGGCTCGCCATCAAAACCGGCTTAAACCCGTCACGTGTGCACCCCCATGCGCTGCGCCATGCCTATGCGACACATCTGCTGCAAGGCGGCGCCGATTTGCGCAGTGTCCAGACCTTGCTCGGCCATGCCGATATCGCAACAACGCAAATCTACACGCACGTGCTGACGGACGAACTTGCCGAGCTCCTTGAGACCGCGCACCCCTTGGCAAACTAGACCTGCGACCATCTCCCCATTGCCTCTTGAGGTTTGCCCGCTAGGTTGCGCCGCAAATCGGAGGATCCTTGATGAGCCAAAAAGCGCCGCGCCAATTCTTTCAGCCCTTAGCCGCCGGGGCGCCAGAACCGATGCGCGAACTGCCGGTGCGGGTTGAGCGTATGATCCAATTCGTGCCGCCGCACTTGGACAAGGTTCGCGCCAAAGTGCCAGGCATGGCTGACACGTGCGACGTGGTGTTGGGTAATCTAGAGGACGCGATCCCGGCAGATGCCAAAGAAGCAGCGCGTGCGGGCGTAATCGAGATGGCGGGGATGCTGGACTGGCAAGCCAAAGGCACCGGCCTGTGGAGCCGTGTAAACTGCCTCAACTCGCCTTGGTTCTTGGATGACGTCACCGAGCTTGTGACCAAAGCCGGCGAGCAAATTGACGTGCTGATGATCCCCAAAGTCGAAGGGCCATGGGACATCCATTATGTCGATCAGCTGGTGGCGCAATTGGAAGCCAAAGCCGGACTGTCGCGTCCGATCCTCCTCCATGCCATCCTTGAAACCGCTGAAGGGGTTGCGAGGGTGGAAGAGATCGCGCTCGCCTCACCGCGCATGCAGGGCATCTCGCTTGGGCCTGCAGACTTGGCGGCGTCTCGTAAAATGAAAACCACCCGCGTCGGCGGCGGCCATCCCTTCTATCGTGTGATTGAAGATCCGAAAGACGATGGCAGCCCGCGGATCGGCGCGCAGCAAGACCCTTGGCATTATACGCTCGGCAAAATGGTGGATGCGTGCGGCATGGCTGGCATCAAACCCTTTTATGGTCCGTTCGGCGACATCGCTGACCTAGAAGCCTGCGAGCAGCAATTCCGCAATGCGTTCCTGATGGGTTGCGTCGGCACTTGGACGCTGCATCCGAGCCAAATCGACGTCGCCAAGAAGGTTTTCAGTCCTGACCCGGACGAGGTCGCGTTTGCGCGGCGCGTGCTCGACGCCATTCCGGACGGCGCAGGCGTCGCCATGCTGGACGGCAAAATGCAGGATGATGCGACTTGGAAACAGGCAAAGGTGATTGTTGATCTTGCGGATCAAATCGCCGCCAAGGATGGTTAGCAGAGCGCCTTGAGCGCGCCATAAAGCTTCGGCAAACGTGTTAATGTCCTGATCACCCTGGGCATGGCATATTATTTCGATGCGCGCGCGATTCTCTTCAAACCTCCTGCGCACCGCGATTTGTGGTGTTGTGATCGGCCTGGCTGGCATTCCAGCGGTCGGGCAGGGCGATGTCTCGCGCGCAGAGCTCGAAGCCTTAGAAGCGGAACGTGAAGACATGCTCCGCCAACTCGCCGCCTTGGAACAAGCCGGTAGCTCGGTGGCTGGCGATATCGAAACGCTCGAGCGCGACCTTATTTCGGCGGCCATGGAGAGCCAAAGACGCGAAGAACAGGCCATGTCGGCTGAGTTCAAACTGGTTTCTCTGCGCACGCGATTAGGGGCCGCACGGACAGAATTGGTCGATGGCGAGCATGCGCTTGAAGACTTGATGGCGTCCCTCGCGATATCGGGCCGTCATCGCCCACCCGCCCTTTTGACCCAGCCGCAAAACGCCAATCAGGCCATCCGCGCCGCGATCTTGATGGGCGAGGTTGCGCCGCAAGTGCGCGACCGTACCAATGCGCTCACCGAAGAAATCACAAGTCTGCGCCGACTAGAACGCCAAGTCCTGCGCGAGCAAAAGTCGCTGGCCGCAGCCGAAGCGGCGCTCGCGGTCAAGCAAGAAGAGATCACTCAGCTCACGGCGGCGAAACGCGCCGCGTTTGAAGATGTGACCGCCGACGCGAATGCTTTGCGCGAACGGGCGGACGTCCTTGGCCAGCAGGCGAGCACGATCCGCGAATTGATTGTAGCGCTCGAAGCCGCCGCGCCGGGTGCGCCGCGCTTGAAGCCGCGCCTCGCGCTTGCTGAGCAATCTCGGCCGCGATCCACACAACGCGCGTCCTTGCCGAGACCGACTGTGTCTCAGCCACTCGGCGTGCTTGCGACGCCGGCAGCAGGCCGCATGGTGCGCACCTGGGGAGACCGGATGCCCGGCGGTTCAAAATCTGAAGGCGTCGCCTATGCCACACGCAGTGGTGCACAAGTGGCGGCGCCTGTTGACGGAACAGTTGAATTCTCTGGACCGTTCCGCAGTTACGGACAATTACTCATCCTCTCGACAAGCGATGGATACCATGTTCTCTTGTCAGGAATGTCGTCGAGCTACGTCTCTGTTGGCCAATCGGTAAAACAGGGCGAGCCGGTGGCGAAAATGTCAGATCGTGTGAATGGCGAGCCAGAACTTTATATGGAAGTACGTAAAGCAGGCAAACCGATGAACCCGGCGAATTGGATGAAACGCGGCTAAGGCCGAACAGGAGATGAGTTGATGAGAGCTATGCTGACAGGAGCCGCGCTGGGGGTTGTTCTAGGAGCGACAGCAGTGGGTGTGTCAGCGGTGGCTTGGCCAGACTCAGAATATTCTGCGCCGCGTTATGAAGCAGCCTTTGAGCAGCTCTCCTTGTTCACCGAAGTGATGGCGCGCGCCAAAGC
>CAYNUI010000084.1:5402-9860 GCA_964400185.1 uncultured Hyphomonas sp. | reverse complement strand
AATGCGCGCTTTGGCGACGACCTCGTCAATCACAAGACCTATGTGATCGCAGGCGATGGCTGCCTGATGGAAGGCATTAGCCAAGAAGCGATCACGCTGGCCGGGCATCTTAAGCTTTCAAACCTGATCGTCCTGTTCGACGATAATGCGGTCACCATTGATGGCGGTACCGAAATGGCCGACAGCACCGATCAATGCATGCGCTTTGAGGCCTCTGGCTGGGTCACCAAGAAAGTGGACGGCCATGACGCGGCCGATGTTGAAGCAGCCCTCGCTTGGGCGCAGAACCAAGACAAGCCGGTCATGCTCGCGGTTAAGACGATCATTGGCTACGGCGCCAAACGCGCGGGCACGGGCCCGGCCCATGGCGGCCCATATGGCGAAGAAGAAGTTGCCACCGTGCGCGAGAATATTGGCTGGCCGCACGCCCCGTTCGAAGTGCCGTCTGAAATCGAAAACGCCTGGGCTGAAGCCGGCAAACGCGCCCATGCCGAGCACTTGGCTTGGAAGAACCGGCTCGACAATCACGCCGATAAGGAAGCGTTTGAGGTGGCTATGGCCGGAGCGCTGCCGGCTAACCTGTCGGACATCGTCAATGCCCACAAAAAGTCTGTGGTCGAAGGCGGTAAGGATGATGCGACCCGCAAATGGTCCGGCGCTGCGCTTGAGCCGCTGACTGAAGCGATCCCAGAAATGATTGGGGGTTCGGCTGACCTCACCGGATCGAACAATACCAAAACCAGCCACACCGACGTGCTTTCTCCGTCGAATTGGGGCGGACGCTACGTCCATTACGGCATTCGTGAGCATGCCATGGCCGCCGCGATGAACGGTATGGCGCTGCATGGCGGCGTCATTCCTTATTCTGGCACCTTCTTGGTCTTTGCTGACTATTCCCGCGCCGCGATCCGGCTCGGCGCTCTGATGGGCGAGCGGGTGATCCATGTCATGACGCACGACAGTATCGGATTGGGTGAAGATGGCCCGACCCACCAACCGGTCGAACATGTGGCCAGCCTTCGGGCGATGCCAAACATGGCGGTCTTCCGCCCCTGCGACGGCGTGGAAGCCGCTGAATGCTGGGAACTGGCGCTGCGCAATGAGACTGGCCCGAGCACATTGGCGCTGACCCGCCAGAAAGTGAAATCAGCCCGCACCACGCACACTGATGAAAACCTGTCGGCCAAAGGCGCTTATGTCCTTTCAGATGCAGATGGCGCGCAAGCGGTGCTCATCGCAACCGGTTCGGAAGTTGAGATTGCCATGGCGGCGCAAGCGGCGCTTGCCGAGAAAGGCGTAGCGGTACGTGTTGTCTCGATGCCAAGCATGGACCTGTTCGATGCCCAGTCTGAGAGCTACCAGACCGAGACGCTCGGTGGAGACCTTCCAAAAGTCGCCGTGGAAGCCGGTGTCCGCTTCGGCTGGGACCGCTGGATCGGCGCCGATGGCGGTTTTGTGGGGATGAGCTCGTTTGGCGCTTCAGCGCCCTATCAAGATCTGTACAATCATTTCAACATCACGGCAGACGCCGTGGTGGCCGAGGTCGAAAAGCGCCTCTAGCGCTTATCGGCGCGGCGGCGGATTGGGCAGCAAACGACCAGGAAACACGCAACTCGAAATGGGGCCACTTTCATGCTGGTCCGGTTGATCAGGATTGGCCAGGTAAGCCGTCAGACTTGCGAGCGCCGCCGCATCGAATTCGGTGACGGAGAGCTTAGTGGCAATCTGGCCAAGAGCCCGCCGTCCGCGGCAGCGATGCAAGTCGACATATTGAAAATCCACCGCGTCTTCTTGGGTGCGCACTTTGCGCAGCTGCAACCGGAACGGATCTTCGGAGAAGGTCAGCGTCGCTGGCCAGCCTGGTCCAAAGGGCACCGCGACCCAGGCGGCTCTGAGGCCGAGTTCTTCGTCGGCTTGCGTAAAATAGATCTGATAAATCATGCCAAGGTCGGTTGTTTCCGCGCTCACCGACACAAGGGGGTGACGCTCTAGGCGCAACCGCCACCGCTCGACCATTTGATCGCGCAAGCGCCACGCCGCACGCTCGTCAGCCGCTGCGACCAAGGACGCCATGGCATAGAAGTTCGAGACATGGTCGCGCATCGGACCGGCATTTCGAAAATGCGAGGCCGCGCGCTCGGACTCGCCGATATCCGCCGCCGCAATCCCCGCAATTCGGCTTGCTTCTGAAAATTCGGGCCGGGTTGGACACGCGCTCAAGAACGCCTCGGTGACCTCTAGAATGTAATCCGGGGTTTGTTCGATCTCGGGATCTGCCAAAGCCAGCTGCCAGGCAGTCGCCTCTTGGAGGCTGCACATTGGGGCATCGGCGCGGGCGAACCCTTGCAAACCGACAAATGTCGTGACCCCGCTCGCCAGCGCCGCGCAGAGATAGCGGCGCACCCTCTTGGTAAATAGATTCTTAATCTCCATTCCCAAATGGAGTGCAAGTGGGGTGCCGTTTACCCTCCGAGGAGGCGTTCAACCGTCCAGAAAGCGCCTATAAAGCCAATGGCAGCGCAGGCGGGCCAGACAATAAATTGGCGATATCGCGCTTCCGTCCAGACGCTGCGCAACGGCCAAAGAAGAACTGCCGCAAGCAGGACCACAGCCAATTGGCCAATCTCTACCCCAATATTGAAACCGATCAACGCGCTCCAGAATTGCCCGGTCGGCAGGCCCAGCGATCCGAAGAAACCGGCAAAGCCCATCCCGTGAATGAGGCCAAATGCGAAGACGACAAAGGGACGCCAGCGCGTCATATCTTTGAAGATGATGTTCTCAATCGCGACGAAGGCGATGGTTGCCGCAATCAATGGCTCGACAATATGCGCAGGCGGCGCAAACACACCCGACGCCACCAATGCGAGCGTCATTGTATGAGCGACTGTAAAGGCTGAAATCTGGATCAGCAGCGGTCGTAGTCGACGGGTCGAGAAGAACAGCGCCAAGACAAACAGAATATGGTCGAGGCCGCCAGGCAGGATGTGCTGAACGCCGATCTTTATATAAAGGCCAAACGTCTCCAGTGCGGGGCGATCAAAATCAATCGTCTCGGTTTCTGTAAAGCCTGGCCCGCCGCGATCGCCAGCGCGGTCCATCTCTTGAAGCGCCCGGCACAAAGCCGGGTCCATGCCACTATCGCCAACGCAGAACTCGTCTTCTGGATGCGCCTGTGCGCTCAAACCGCTAAAAGCCGCCACCAATCCAAGACAGATCAGCGCCAGTCGAAAGAAACGAAAAACTGTCATCGCCGGAAATTGTGCTCGCCGTGATCATGGTCAGAATGGTCATGTCCGTCATGATCGCCGTGATCGTGGACGTGCCCAATATGGTTATGATCATGGCCTGAAATCGGCGAGAATAAAAGAATAAGCGCCAAACCAATACCCGCCGAGAGAGACGCAAGTCCGCGGCCAGGTGGCAAATCCTTCAACGGCGCCATCAATGGGCCGGTCGCGACAAATATGAGAAGCCCCGCCGAAACCGCAAACAAACCTCCGAGCGCATCATCGCTCAGCCCATACAAGAAGGGCCCCGAAACCAAGACGCCGAGCGGTGTGGTTGCTGCGGCGGCCAAGAACGCCCAGAAAAAGGACAAGCGGTTCGAGACACCATGCCGTCGCAAGATAGCGAAAGCGATCACGCCTTCTGGGAACTCGTGCAGAATGAGGCCAAGCGCGGTGAACACACCTGCAGCAAAGCTCGCAGCAAAAGTCACCGAATAGACCACGCCATCGATGAAAGAGTGCGCCGCGATCGCGAGAATGGGTGTAATCGCTTCGCTTGGAAGCTTTGACTCTTCGCGTTCTGGAAACAGCGTTCGGATCAAGTGATGCAAAAGCAGGCCGCCAAAAAAGCCGGCGGCTAACCAGATCGGCGCCTGATCTGTCAGAGCAAAGGCTTCCGGGACGATATGCAGGAAAGCCATGGTCGACAGCATGCCTGCTGCTGCAAGACCAAACAGATCTGCATATTTCAGGCTCCAATCGCTCCGCAGGGCGACCGCCAATAGGCCGAGCGTCGTCACAAAGGCGGCGATCAGTCCAAAAAAGAGGGGCGCTTGCAGGGCTTCAAACATGTCTGAAAGTTCGCTTGGGCGGTTGTGCCGTTTATCCTATGTGATTGATAGAAATGTTATAGTATCGCAAACCAGTCCGGCGAGGTAAGCTGCTGACCTGGCCCTGTCAAACGAAAGCTGGAGTTTCATATGACCCGTTATTCTGTCCTGCTCGGCGTGAGCGTGTTTGCCCTGGCGGCGTGTCAGCCTGCCGAAAACGCTGCCGGTGCGCTCGAAGCCGAAGCGCCGCCCGTGGTGGAAGAAGTGGTCGCAGAGGAAGTGGTTGTTGAGGACGTCATCGAAACGCCAGATGCGGTTGTTGAGACAGTCGCGGCTGAAGCCGACAGCGAAACTCCAGAAGGCGAAGAAATCGCGGCCGCCGAAGACCACGACCATGA
>CAYNUI010000084.1:2774-5302 GCA_964400185.1 uncultured Hyphomonas sp. | reverse complement strand
CATGATCATGATGACGAAGAAGCGCATGCCGATCATGACGACCATGATCACGACGAACACGATCATGATGCGCACGACCACGATGATCATAGCGATCACGACCATGGCGCTGGAGAAGCGCACGTGCATGGCCTTTCCGAACTCGCCGCAAGTGTACAAGGCACCACGCTGAGCATCAGCGTCGAAGGCGCGCTGGCGAATTTCGGCCTTGATGAGAGCCTTCGCGAGTTGTCCGATACGGCCCCCTACACAGACGGCATCGTCGCGATCCAAGGCGGTGACTGTACCCGCGACTCCGCAAGTGCCAGCATCCGCCCGATCGGTGACCATGGCAATCTGATGATTGATCTCACCTATACCTGCGCCGCGGTCGACACGCTGACCGGCATTGATGTGACAGGCTTTGCGAACTTCTCCGGATTTGAACAAGTGGATGCGGTTTTCTTGGCCGATGCAGGCCAAACCGCGGAGAGCTTGACCGCATCGGACACCGTCCTAGACCTGCCCTAGATGACCGACTTTGTCGTAGACCTCACTGACCTGCGATTTTCCTGGCCAGGCCAACCCGTTTTGTTGGACGTTCCGGCGTTCCAATTGAACGCAGGCGAGCGCTTATTCTTGCGGGGCCCGAGCGGCTCAGGCAAATCCACACTGCTCGGACTCATCGCTGGCGTTCTCGAAGCACAGTCCGGGCGCATTTCGGTGCTGGGTGAAGATATGGCGCAATTGTCCGGCAGCCGCCGCGACCGCGTGCGCGCTGACCATCTCGGCGTGATTTTCCAGATGTTCAATCTTGTGCCCTATCTGTCCGTGGTTGAGAATGTCGTCCTGCCCTGTCGCTTCTCAAAGCGTCGTCAGGCCGAAACGCAAGCACGCGGCGGGGCAAGTGAAGAAGCAAGGCGCCTCCTCGCCCGGCTCGGTCTTGAGGACCCAGACCTCCTCAATCGCAAAGTCACAGACCTATCCGTCGGACAACAGCAGCGCGTCGCCGCCGCCCGGGCGCTGATTGGCAGCCCCGCCTTAATCATAGCAGATGAACCCACCTCGGCCCTAGATGCTGATAGCCGCGATCGCTTCATTACGCTGCTCAGCGATGAAGCGCAGAAAACCGGGGCGGCGCTCCTCTTCGTCAGTCATGATGCAAGCCTCGCCGGGCTGTTTGACAGAGCGATTGATCTGGCGGAACTCAACAAAGTCGCTCGGCTTGCAGGAGCCGCATAATGGGCGTCTCGATTTTTGGTCTCGCTTGGCGCAGCCTTCTCAACCGGAAAGTCTCGGCCTTTCTAACCGTGCTCGCCATTGCACTTTCTGTGGCCCTCTTTCTGGGCGTAGAGAAAGCGCGCAATGCCGCCAAGACTGGGTTTGACAATACAATCTCCGGCACAGAACTCATTGTTGGCGCACCGTCCGGCCAGATCAATCTCCTCCTCTATTCCGTCTTCCGGCTCGGCAATGCCACGGCCGAAGTCTCTTGGGGCGCGTATGAAGAGATCGATGCCCGCCCAGACGTCGCCTGGACGGTGCCTATTTCGCTCGGTGACAGTCATCGTGGTTATCGCGTCCTCGGCACCAGCACGGGCTATTTCGAGCATTACCGACATGGCCAACGCCAGCAGCTGGAGCTCGCCGAGGGCGAGATTTTCGATGATCTGTTCGATGCCGTCATTGGCTCTGAGATTGCCAAACAGCTCGGCTATGAAGTTGGCACGCCTTTGATCCTGACCCATGGCATTGGCGGCGGCGGATTTAATGATCACGACAATCGCCCGTTTCGCGTGTCCGGGATCTTGAAGCCGACCGGAACGCCGGTGGATCAAACCCTCCACGTATCGTTGGAAGCGATCACGGCGATCCATGTCGGCTGGGAGACAGGTGCGCGAAATCCTCTAGCCGACTCCGTGACCGAGGAGATGATCCGCGGATTTAATCTCACACCAAAAACGGTGACTGCCGTTTTCGTTGGACTTGAAAACCGTGCCACCGTTCTGCGGACGCGGCGTGATATCAATACCAATATGTCCGAGCCCTTATTGGCCATTATTCCAGGTCAAGCGCTGGCCGAACTTTGGCAGGTCATGGGGACTGCCGAACGCGTCCTTCTGGCCGTGTCCGCCTTTGTGATCGCGGTCGGCTTGGTGTCTATTCTGACCAGCATTTTGACCAGCCTAAATGAGCGACGGCGCGAAATGTCTATCCTGCGCGCTACAGGCGCGCGGCCGGGTCACATTTTCGCGCTCTTGGTCTTAGAAGCCACCGTCCTTGGATTTGTTGGAGCGGTATTGGGCGCGGTCTTGATCCAAGTGATCTTCGCGGTCGCCGCACCAATCTTGTCGGCTCAATATGGCATCGCCCTGATCGGCACAGGCCCGGCTTTGGTGGATCTCTATACGATCGGCGCTGTCACGCTTGCCGCCCTTTTCTTAGGGCTGTGGCCCGCCATGACCGCGCTTCGCAGGTCCCTTTCAGACGGATTGACGGTGAAACTGTGATCACAAGCGCGCCAGAGGACTAGAAGCCAAAGCCTTTCG
>CAYNUI010000084.1:1237-2674 GCA_964400185.1 uncultured Hyphomonas sp. | reverse complement strand
CAGCAGCAAATGACCATGCTCTATTCTGGGGGGCCGATCGCGGAAGGCTCCGCGGCCGATCAGATGATCCAGATCGGTACGTTCAATACGGTGAAAGAGCTGAACGAAACCAAGATCCGGATTCCAGGCTATACCGTCCCGTTCGAATATGGCGCGAATGCAGAGATCAGCGAATTCCTACTGGTGCCTTATTATGGCGCGTGCCTACATGCCCCGCCGCCGCCACCCAATCAAACCGTGTTCGTTATGGCCGAAGATCCGATCCGGCTGCGCGACCTCGCCCAAGCGGTCTGGATTGAAGGCACCATCTATACGCAAACGCAGGAATCTGAGCTCGCGGACGCCGCCTATACGATCCGCGTCGACCGCGTTGAGACCTATACCTACTAAGCCATAAAGCAGGCGCGGCTGCCTGCCTCATGGGCGAATGCACCAATGCGCCCTATGTCTTCGACTTAGAGATTTGAAGAAAGGGCCTCATATGGCCAATGCATTGACCATCGGTCTTTATATCGCGATCGGCCTGCTCATGGTCATTCTCATCATGGGCTTGGTCAATCTGACCCGCACGGATGACGGCCAGCGCAGCCGGTCCAACCAGCTGATGCGGATGCGGGTCATGGTGCAAGCTGTGGTGATCGGCATCTTGGTTCTGCTCGGCATTGTGCTTGGCTCTATCAATATTTTTTAAGGCCTAGCCATGGTCAAGCTGGACAAGATCTACACCAAGGCGGGCGATAGCGGCAAAACCAGACTCTCGACCGGTGAACCAGTTGATAAATGGCATCCGCGGGTCACAGCCTATGGCACCGTCGACGAAACCAACGCGGCGCTCGGCGTTGCGGCGCTCGAAGCTGAAGGCGAGTTGCTGACCGCAATCCGGCGCATTCAAAATGATCTCTTCGACCTCGGCGCGGATCTCGCGACGCCAGATCGAGGCAAGAAACTCGAATGGGAACCGCTACGGATTGTCGAGTCTCAAGTCTCGCGCCTCGAGGCTGAGATTGACGCGATGAACGAGCACCTCGCCCCGCTCGACAGTTTTATTTTGCCAGGCGGAAGTCCGCTCGCGGCGCATTTACATGTCGCGCGCACGCTGTGTCGACGCGCCGAACGTCAAATCGCAGAGCTTTTTGCGATGGACGATGAGGTAGTGAGCGCAGAGGCGCTCGCCTATGCCAACCGCCTGTCTGACTGGCTGTTCGTTGCAGGGCGTGTGGCGAATAAGAATGGCGCGGACGACGTCAAATGGGTCCCCGGCGCTAATCGCTAGCCGCTATTGAAATGACCAAAAATGCGCTCGGCAAGCGCAGCTGACACCCCATCAACGGCTTTCAAGTCCGCTAGCTTGGCTTGCGAAACCCCTTTGGCCGATCCGAAATATTGAAGCAGCGCTTTCTTGCGAGACGGGCCAATGCCTTCAATCTCATCCAGCGG
>CAYNUI010000084.1:0-1137 GCA_964400185.1 uncultured Hyphomonas sp. | reverse complement strand
CTGGCCAAGGCCACCATCGATCAAGACCAGGTCTGGCCAAGTCGCACCATTGCCTTCTTCGCGCTCTTTCAGCGCCCGCGTGAAGCGCCGACGCATAACCTCGCGCATCATGCCATAATCATCCCCCGGCTCGAGCGTCGTGTCCTTGATATTGAACTTGCGGTATTGGCCTTTTTCGAAGCCTTCGGGACCGGCCACGACCATGCCGCCGACCATGTTCGAACCTTGAATGTGGGAGTTATCATAGATCTCAATGCGCTGCGGCGTCTCTTCCAGGTCAAAGGCCTTCGCGACTTCAGAGAGCAATCGCGCTTGGCTCGCACTTTCGGCAAGTTTCCGGCTAAGCGCTTCGGCCGCATTGCGACTTGCTTGTTCTACGAGGGAGCGTTTGTCGCCGCGTTGCGGCGTTCGGATTTCGATCTTTCGATCTGCCTTCAGTTCCAAAGCTTCAGCAATTAGGTCGCCATCGGACGGTGGCTCGCTGGTTAAGATCAGTCTAGGCGGCGGGCGTTTGTCATAGAACTGCACCAAGAAAGCCGCGAGAATGTCAGCCGGACCTTCGCCTTTCTCATGGCGCGGGAAGTGGATGGTTGCGCCCCAGTTCTGCCCCGCCCGGATGAAGAAGACTTGCACAGCCGACAGGCCGCCCTCCATCGCAATCGAGAAAATGTCCGCCTCTTCGATGCCATCTGGATTGATGTCTTGCTGCGCTCGAACATGCGCGAGCGCCCGAATCCGGTCGCGCAAGGCGGCAGCGCGTTCAAATTCCATGTTTTCCGCGGCGGCTTCCATCCGCTCGGCGAGGTCAGCTTGCAAATCCGTGGCTTTGCCGCGCAAGAAATCAGCGGCCTGATTGGCAAGATCGGAATATTCGTCTGGCTCAATCAAGCCGACGCAAGGCGCCGAGCAGCGTTTGATCTGATGCAGCATGCAAGGGCGCTGGCGGGTTGAAAAAACGCTGTCCTCGCAGGTGCGCAGCAGAAACGCTTTCTGCAATGTATCAATCGTGCGCGTCACCGCATTGGCGCTGGCGAACGGACCAAAATAGTCGCCGCGGTCTTGCTTGGATCCACGATATTTCAGCACTTGCGGCGCCTCATGATCACGGCGGATCAGGATGTAGGGAAACGACTTGTC
>CAYNUI010000083.1:4078-9875 GCA_964400185.1 uncultured Hyphomonas sp. | reverse complement strand
CGCGCCTGTTCAATCGCATAGTTTCGGATCAGCATGTTGAGCGCCGCTTTTGAGGCGCGATAGGCGTGCCAACCGCCAATTCGATTGTCTGAAATCGACCCCACGCGGGCCGAAAGGGCGGCGAAGACGGCGCGCCCTTTGCGCGGCATCAAGGGTAAAAAGTGTTTTGCGACCAGAGCCGGCCCGTAAGTGTTGATCGCGAAGACCCGCTCGAAGGCGTCCACAGTTTGCTGTTTGAACGACCGCTCGGGTTGCAGGCCCTCGCCTTCGGATAGAAGACCCGTGGCGACAAAGACAAGATCCGGCGGGGCGGATTGAGCAACGGTTTCAGCCGCAGCGACAATGCTCGCTTCGTTGGTCAGGTCAATTTTGCCAGGGACGACGTGGGAATGATCATACGCCTTACCCGTTCTTGAAAACGCAAACACGCGCGTCACGTCTGCCCGTTCAGAGAGCGCCTGTGTGACGGCCGCGCCAATGCCGCCGCTCGCTCCGATAATGACTGCTTGCATGATGCGCTCCTATCGAGACAGGAGCTAGGGCGACGCTTGGGCCTGAAAACCTAAACGCGCAGCCCGGTCTTTTCCCGGTAAATGGTTAGCAGATCGAGCTGGCTCTCGGTCGGATCTCCCTCGGCTTCGGAGATGGCGACGAGCATGCCATCAAGGTCGACCAATTCCTTGTTCGTCATGCCAGGGCTTTTACGAACAAAATCCGTCATCTTGGACATCACGACATGCGCCGCACCGCCATTGCGTGAGAGCCACCCAGCTTGCGTAATAAGGGCGTTTGCATCGGCTTCGTTAAATTCGAAATGATGCATGACCTCGCCGCGCACCGCCGCTTCTTGGCGTTCTGTCAGCGTGCCGCGCGCCTGCGCGATTTCGAGCATGAGGATGGCGGCCGCTTCGCGCGGATCATCGACGGCGGAGAGGCCAACCTTTCCGGTCTTGTTCTTGAACCGCATCTTGCGCGGCAGGTTGCCGACGGTTTCGGCGATCTTGCGTCCGTCTTTGGCGACCTCTTGCAGGGCTTTGATCCGCCAATACCAGACGGCAATAAAGCCCAAAAATCCCAATAGGATGACCAAAAACTGCATTGTCCGCGCCTCGTCCTTGTTAAGTTACCGTAACCCCAAACTCAGTGTCATTGAAGTGAAGTTTAGGACCTGCCATGGTCTTTTTCATGACGCTTGATGAATATAATGATTTTTGCGCCAGCCTGACCGCGACGAGCCGGGTGGTGCAATGGGGTGGCAGTCATGTCTGGAAGGTTGGCGGCAAAGTGTTCGCCATTGCCGGATGGGGCGAGGAAGACTTTTTCGCGGTGACGTTCAAAGTGACACCTTTGTCTTATGAAATCTTAAGCGAACAACCCGGCCTCAGGCCTGCGCCCTATTTGGCCTCTCGCGGCATGAAATGGATCCAGCACTATGCCGCGCCGGGTCTCAAGGATGGTGATCTGAAGGCCTATATCGAAACAAGCCACCGGCTGGTGGCCGATGGCTTGTCTAAGAAGAAACAAAAAGAACTGGGTCTTCTTGTCGGCTAATTATTGGCTGCCGCCGCTCGCCTCAGGCGCCAGGCCTTCTGGATTGTGCGCCTGTTGGACAACATAAGCGCGGATCGCTTCAACCTCTTCTTCGGTCAGGACATCAGCGAAGGAAACCATGCCAATCGATTGCAGGTTGCCGTCGATCACGACGCCTTTCCAAGCTTCAGCGCTGCTGGTGTAGGCCGACCAGCGAAGATCAGGCAGGATGCCTGCACTCGCCGCGAATGGGCCATGGCAAACGGTACAATTGCGTGCATAGTGCACGAGACCATCCGCGAGCTGGACGTCTGTCCCGAACTCTTCAGCTTTCGGTGTCGGCTCAACGAGCGGGATATCAATATCCGCAACCACGCCGCTCGCGCCAAGCTTGAACGTCACCACTTTGCCAACGGAAGGCGGTACGGCTTCTGGCGCAGCGAGCCCGCCAGCGGTTAGGAGATAGGCCGATCCCCAGCCGGTCGTGATCGTGACATATTGCTCGCCATCAATCTCAAACGTGCCCGGGCCCGAGGCCGCGCCGCTTTTGACATCAGCCGTCCAAAGCACAGCGCCTGTGGCAGCATCATAAGCCGAGAATTCGCCATTGAGCTTGCCTTGGAAGACGACGCCGCCAGCAGTTGAGAGCACGCCGCCATTCCATGGTCCGTCATGCTCGACCGTCCAGCGCGCTTCTTGAGCCACTGGGTCCCAGGCGATCAAGCGGCCTTTCAGACCAGAGCGTAGGAATTTGGTGACTTCAGCAGGCAGCACTTGCGGCACGCCTGCCGCGAAGTCTGCGCCCGTGTTCCACTTGGACGAATTGTCCTGGAAGCGCGGGTCTGTGGCATAGGCCTGCGGGATTTCTTGGGCCGGAATGTAAGCAAGGCCCACATCCGGATTGTACGCCATTGGATGCCAATTGTGGCCGCCAAGCGGACCGGGTGTCTGCAGATAAGGGATTTCCGCATAGCGCGCTTCGGGGACTTCAATCGGGCGTCCCTCGTCCGTGAGGCCCGTCGCCCAATTCATCGGTACATAGTTATTGCCCGAGATAAACTCGCCAGTGGCGGCATCGATCACATAGAAGAAGCCATTTTTTGGAGCCTGCATCACAACGCGACGATCCGCACCGCCTTCGCCAAGTGGCAGGGTTGCGATGATCAGCGTTTGCGTGGCCGTATAGTCCCAATTGTCGCCCGGTGTCGTTTGGAAGTGCCACTTATAATCGCCAGAGTCTGCATCGACCGCGACGATTGAGGATAGGAACAAATTGTCGAGGCCAGATGGGTCGCGCAAAGACTGGTTCCAAGGCGAGCCATTGCCGACGCCAAAGATCACACTGTCATTGACCTCGTCATAGATGATCGAGTCCCAAACCGTGCCGCCGCCACCATCGGTTTTCCAAGCGCCAGTATCGCCCCAAGTGACGTTACCGACTTGTTCAAACGCGCTGTCAGAGGCCGCGCCGTCCGGCTGCTTGTCGGCGCTCGGCACGGTGTAAAAGCGCCAAATCAGCTCTCCAGTTTGGGCGTCGAGAGCGTTGAGATAGCCGCGGACGCCGAGCTCAGCACCGCCATTCCCGATCAGGACTTTGCCATCAACAACACGCGGGGCACCCGTAATCGTATATGGCTTAGACTGATCAACGGTGACTTGCGACCAAACCACCTCGCCGGTTTTCGCGTCGAGTGCTTCGACCCGGCCATCAATAACGCCGAGATAAAGCTTACCATCATAAAGCGCGACACCGCGATTAACGACATCGCAGCACGCGTTCACGCCCACGGCACGATCGACATCTGGATCATAGACCCAAAGCTCTTCGCCCGTGACCGCATCAAGGGCGTAGACGATAGACCAGGCCGAGGTGACATACATGACGCCATCGATGACGATTGGCGTCGATTCCACACCGCGCGAGGTTGCAAGGTCATAGGTCCAAGCGACGCCAAGATCGGCCACATTCTCGGTTGTGATCCCGGTCAGCGGCGAATGGCGCGTTTCTTCCCGGTCAAAGCCATAGCTCAGCCACTCTTCTGGTGTGTCTGCGGCAGCGTTTAGCCGAGCATCTGTCACTGCTGCGAAGGCGTCTACGGGCGGCTGTTCTGGCGAAGTATCTGTGCTTTGCGGCCCTGAACAGGCGGATAGGGCAAAGATAGAGGCCGCCGCAGCGGCCACGATATGAAGCGGTTTCATGTGCGCTTTCCCTTGTTTCCTCACTTCGAATGGCGTCTTCCGCGCCATTTTTCTGCTTCCAAACTAGGGAAAATCGCTGGACTGTCGAGTACCGACGTGGCGGCAATGATGGGAGCTGACAAAAATGTGGCACCGCAGCAGAGGCGACTTATATGCAGACTGGGCGTCCGGTACGCAGCGGGGTAAATACGATGTCGACCGAGCCTAAGCTCAAGAAGAACCTCACCCTATTTGACGTTTACGCCGTTTCGACGGGTGCGATGTTCAGCTCCGGATTCTTTCTCCTGCCGGGCATTGCGGCGAGCTATACGGGTGATTCCGTCTACCTCGCCTATCTACTTGCTGGCTTTCTGATCATTCCCGCCATGCTCTGTATGGCCGAGCTTTCAACCGCGATGCCGAAGGCGGGCGGGACGTATTACTTCCTGGATCGCGCGCTTGGGCCGCTCTTCGGCACGATAGGTGGTCTCGGATCCTGGATCGCTGTCGTCTTCAAGAGCGCCTTCGCTTTGGTTGGTATGGGCGCTTATCTCAGCCTCTATCTTGATGTGCCCATCTTGGTCCTGGCCGTGATCCTGACCCTTGTATTTGGCTTGATCAATGCGGTCGGCGCGAAGGAAACCACCTTCTTACAGCGTCTTTTGGTGGCGACCTTGGTCATTATCCTCGCCGCCTTCGTCATTTTAGGGATCGCGCATACGGGCGTGGCAGATGGGTTGCGCCCGAATGAAGGAACCCAGCCTTTCTTCACCGCCGGAACCGTTGGCTTCGTCGCCACCATTGGCTTGGTCTTCGTCTCTTATGCCGGCCTCACCAAGGTCGCGAGTGTAGCCGAAGAGGTGCAAAGCCCAGACCGGAACATTCCACTGGGCATGGTTCTATCGCTGTTGACGGCGACGACGATCTACACGCTTGGTCTGATTGTCATCATTGCGGTGCTGCCGATTGAAAGCCTGTATGGCAGCCTGACCCCGGTGGCTGATGCGGGGCGTCAATTTGTTGGCGATTGGCCCTTCGATCTTGGGGTTATCCTGATCGTCGTCTCTGCCATTGCGGCCTTCGCTTCGACAGGCAATGCCGGGATCATGTCGGCGAGCCGCTATCCGTACGCGATGGCAAAAGACAAATTGCTGCCCGAACGCTTCGCCGCGATTGGTCGCTTCGGCACGCCGGTTTTCTCAATCGCTGTGACGACGCTGAGCATGGTTGCCGTCTTGCTCTTGTTCAATGTCGAAGCCGTCGCGAAGCTCGCAAGTGCGTTCCAGCTCTTCTTGTTCGGTCTAGTGAGTGTCGCCGTGATTGTGATGCGCGAAAGCCAGATCGCGACGTACAAACCGGGTTACCGCCTACCTTTCTATCCGTGGCTGCCGATCTTGGGCATCTTGGTTTCGTTCTGGCTGATCGTTGAAATGGGCATTCTCGCAATTGGCTTTACCGGCATGCTGACCATTGCCTGCGCGCTCTGGTTCCAATTCTACGCATCCGGTCAATTGGTCCGGCGCGGCGCCATCTATCACGTTCACGAACGCCTCGGACAGATGCGCTATGAGGGGCTCGAGCGCGAGTTGATGACGATCATTCATGATCGCACGCAAAAGCAGAACCTCACCTATGAGGCCCTGATCGCGCGTTCCATTGTGCACACCTATAGCCACGGCACTTATACCCGCGAGATGCTGATCGATGAGGTCAAGAATATCGGCCACAGCGCCTATGGCATTGATGAAGAGGTGATGGACAGCGTCTTCAATACAGGCACCGCCACACTGCACCCTTTGAGCGATCATGTGCTGCTGGCCTATCGCAGCCATGATGGGCTCACCAGCCCAGAACTGGTCGTCTTCCGGTTCACGCGACTCGCGAAGATGGAGATGCAAGAGGCGCAAGACGTTCACACGATCATGATGCTGATCTGTCCTCGCAAACCGGCTGGATTGGATTTGCGCCTCGCCGGTCACCTGGCTGAAGTCGTGCAGTCCTTTGACTTTGAGCGTCGGTGGCTCGCTGCGACATCGGACAAGGATATGAATGAGATCCTGATGCGGGACGACCACTTCCTGCACGCGCC
>CAYNUI010000083.1:0-3978 GCA_964400185.1 uncultured Hyphomonas sp. | reverse complement strand
ACTGACGCCGCCGTTTCTGAGCCTTTCGGGAAGGTCACGGATCGAGACGCGTTCACGCATCCCCCCTGTCCATCAACAAATCCTGCCACGGCGTCAGACGCACCCGCTCCTTGCGCGCCATATCCTGGCACCAGGAACAGCGCTTTCGGGGCAAGATCACGGAGTTTACGGGCCTCATCAGGACCGGTCGCCCCGGTGACCAGCATCAGGCCCGACCAACCAGAGTCGCCTTCCAGACGGGCGATCAGGGGCGCCAAGCTTTCCACAATGCGGGCATAGAGCGGTGCGCCTTCGAGATCACGAGCCTGATAGTCGGCGCTGCCGGGATTGCTCGTCCGGGCAAGAACAATGACCCCTTTGCCTGAGGCTTCAGCGGCACGGACATGCGGCTCAAGCGTGTCGAGTCCCATATACGGATTCACAGTGAGGGCGTCGCAGGCAAAGGGCGCGTCCTTGGCCAAGTGCGCCGCCGCATAGCCTTCTGCAGTAGAGCCAATATCCCCGCGTTTGGCATCCATGAGGACAATCAAGCCGGCCTCTTTAGCCGCAGAGCAAACATTGGCCAGCGCCCGCATCCCTTGCCAGCCATGGCGTTCAAAAAGACCCGCTTGAGGCTTTACAATTCCGGCCTGGCCCGCCGCGGCCTTAACCACTGCGATGCCCCATTTCTCAAGGCCTTCGGGCGTATCGCCGCCAAAAAGGTCAGGAATTCGACCGGCATGTGGGTCAATGCCCACGCAGAGGGGCCCGTGTTGAGCGGTAGCGGCGATTAGGCGGTCGGCAAACATAAGGCGGACTAGTTTTCTTCCACACTGCAAGCGACTTTGACGACTTGCAGATTGCGCCGCGCATAGTCGGCTTCTTGGCCATAGGTTTCGGCGGAGAAGGATCGAGGCTCTTCTCCCAAAGTATCTGCGCCCGTGGCTTTGATGAAATTTGCGACCGTTTCCGGTGCGGCGGTGTAGATCCGTCCCCGTCGAGCACTCTCGGCAACGATGACGCCGCGCACATTGCCCGCTTCGTCATAGACTGGGCCACCGCTGAGACCTCCAAGCGATCCCATTAAACCGCGCGTACGGCCGGTTTCGGCCCAAGCCAAAACGGACTCACTGTTCGAACGTTGGCCTCGAGAGATCAGATTGGAGCGGGCCATTAAACGCGATGCAGCTTCGCCCGGGCGGCCTTGTGGATAGC
The DNA here is from genome assembly GCA_964400185.1 of uncultured Hyphomonas sp. GTDB lineage: Bacteria > Pseudomonadota > Alphaproteobacteria > Caulobacterales > Hyphomonadaceae > Henriciella. The sequence continues at coordinate 2,784 of CAYNUI010000083.1, read as the reverse complement.
CAACATGGAAGCCATAGGTGCCAATGCGCAGATCATTGTCCGTATTGATCGGGGCCGGGTTCGGGCTCGACTCGGTCTCGATCAGCGCGAGGTCTGAGCGTTCTGAAACGACAACGCTATGGGCCCGCGTATATTGGCCAGGCGCCACCAACAGAGAGACGTCATTGCAGCCCTCGACGACATGGCGCGCGGTCAGCCATTGCCCATTGCCGTTGATCGCAAAGGCCGTTCCGATCCCGCTTTTCGGGGCGGTGACTTGAACCAAGACGCGCTCATCAAAGGCTGAAGGCGGCGGCAGCATCGCGCCTTCTTGCTTGATCGCCTCTGGCGGTGGCGGCGGTGCATCATCGGAGCCGCCTGAAAAGATCGCCCACAGCACCACGCCAAGCGCGAGCGCATAGAGTATCCAATCAGGTATCCATTTTAGCACGCTACTCTTATCCTCTTACACGCGACCGATATTGGGATCCCAAAGCCCCGCGGCAAGCAACATGGCCGCCGACAGCTTGGCGGCAATCAGCACAATGGCTGCGCCCGCTTCATCATTTTGTATTCGGGACGGAATATCGCGCAGCAACATGTCGGTAATGCGATACGTCAAAAGCTGCAGCAAAAGCGCCACCGTTCCCCAGATCACCAAATCCAACAAAGTGAGACTTGAGGCCAAGCAAGAGGCAATGGGCAGCGCGAGGCCCGCAATTGCGCCAGAAAGCGCAAGCCCTGCTGCGCCATTCCCACCGCGCACCAAGGCCAATTCTTTCCACGGCGTGAGCAAAATATAGATCGTGCTCGCGAGGATCAGAAGCAAACCAGCGGTGCCCGTCATGAGAAGGAAATCAGGAAAACCCTGGCGGAAAGATTCTAGCGTTGCCGACATACGTAAATCTCTTACCTATAAAGCCACCCGCAATTGCTCTAACCAAGCCCGCGGATGTGCTCAAGACTGAAGGACGCAAAATGCTCAAAGGAAAGACGGCGCTGGTCACTGGATCGACGAGTGGAATTGGGCTCGGAATCGCAAAAGCCTTGGCAGAACAAGGCGCTGACATCGTCTTAAGTGGCCTCGCTAGCGATGATGAGGTCGAGGCGCTCAAGGCAGATTTTCAAACCCAATACGGTGTGAAGGTCGGATTTTCAGGGGCAAACCTCACCGATCCGGACGCGATTGAAGGTTTGATGGGCTATGTCGCCCGTGATTTTGGTGGTGCTGATATCCTGGTCAACAATGCTGGTGTGCAGCATGTCTCTCCGATTGAAGACTTCCCCGTAGCGCGATGGGATTTGATCATCGCCCTCAACCTAACCGCAGCCTTTCACACAACCCGCATGGCCATCGCAGGCATGAAAGAAAAAGGCTGGGGGCGCATCATCAATACCGCGTCTGCGCATGCCTTGGTCGCATCGCCCTATAAGTCGGCCTATGTCGCGGCCAAGCATGGCATTGCCGGTCTGACAAAAGTTGTGGCCTTGGAGGGCGCCGAGTTTGGCGTGCGCTGCAATGCGATTGCACCGGGCTATGTCTACACGCCTCTGGTTGAAGGCCAGGTCGCCGATACAGCGAAGGCGCGAGGCTTGACGGAAGAGCAAGTGAAGCGCGACGTGCTGCTCGCGGCGCAGCCAACTAAAGAATTCGTGACGACCGAGCAGATTGGCGCGTTTGCTGCCTTCCTATGTTCACCCGGCGCGAACGGGATCAATGGCGCGGTTCTCAGCATGGATGGCGGCTGGGTCGCTCAATAGGGTGACACTATCGACCTTATTGTCGCGTTTTACTGTTATTGGCGGGCAAAATAGGCTCCTAGGGAATTGATCTACCAAAGCTAATCCGGTAGCGAAATTTCAACGCGGCGTTTGCCGGGATGCTTCAGGGGTTTCCATGTCTCTCGCCGGTTATGAAATCTTCGGGCTCATTGGGTTTTTCTTCGCCGCTTATGCGGTCATCGCGAACGACTCCATTCAAACGCTCGGGACATTTCTCGCCTCAAACTCGCATCGCCCCTGGTGGATCCTGTGGCTCTTCGCAGCGGGCATCATGGTCGGCGCGCTCTTATTCCAGCTCTTCTATGGCGGCGGCGATATTGCAGACGGCAAGCTGAATAAGATCCCCTATCCAGAAGGCGGCATCCAATGGTGGCACGCATTGCCGCCCATCGTGCTCCTCTTCCTGACCCGGTTTGGGATTCCGGTCTCGACCACATTCTTGGTTTTGACGGTGTTCGCGCTTTCCGGCGGCGGCGCAACCGAAGGCGTCATGGGCAGCATGCTCATTAAATCGCTGACCGGCTATGTCGTGGCGTTTGCCGCAGGTGCCGTGGTTTGGCTCCTGATATCCCGCATGTGGGAGGTCTGGGTCGGTCGCACACGTGACGATGATGAGAGGCTGCACCCGATGTGGACGGTCTTCCAATGGGCGACCACCGGCTTCCTCTGGTGGACATGGCTCTTGCAAGACTTCGCCAATATCTTCGTCTTTATGCCGCGCGAGCCCGTCTTTGCAGATGATGGCACGATCACGATGATGGTGTTCAAGCCAGAAGTGATCGTCGGCGGCGCGCTCCTTATGGCCGCGATGATGGCCTATATCTTCAAGACGCGCGGCGGTGAGATCCAGAAAATCGTTCTGTCCAAGACCCACACGACCGATATTCGCGCGGCGACGATTGTCGACCTGATTTACGCGATCGTCCTGTTCTACTTCAAAGAGCTGAACGACGTGCCGATGAGCACGACCTGGGTCTTCCTTGGCCTCTTGGCGGGCCGCGAAATGGCGATCTCCTTCGTCAC
>CAYNUI010000082.1:0-9881 GCA_964400185.1 uncultured Hyphomonas sp. | reverse complement strand
TCATCGCGCTGGGCGGTCTGCAGGGCTTTATTGGCTGGTGGATGGTCGCCAGCGGAATTGGCGATACCGATCGTCTTGATGTCGCGCCATACAGGCTGATGACCCATTTCGGCCTCGCGCTCTTGATCATCGCGATCACCGCTTGGTTCTGGCTCGATCTTGGCGACCAGAGGCAGGTCAAAGTCAAACATACCTTACGGATTATGGCGATCGCGCTCCTAGCGCTGACCAGCGTGCAGATGCTAACCGGCGCCCTTGTCGCTGGCTTGGACGCTGGGCGCTCCTATACGGACTGGCCGCTCATGGCGGGAGAGCTTGTCCCATCCCATTATCTTGACGAACAGCTTGGCGTTCGCAGCTTGTTTGAAGGCCGCGCCGCGACGCAGTTCAATCACCGCTTCTTCGCCTATGCGCTTTGGGGGCTCGCCATTGTGGCGGCGATCCTCGCCCGCGGGAGCGCGTTCGCGCGTGGCTATTTCATCGTTGCCGGTCTGATCACCGCGCAGGCGGTTTGGGGGATCATCACGCTCGTGAATGCCGCGCCGCTGCCAGTGGCCCTCGTGCACCAAGGCTTGGGCGTCATTGTGCTGCTGGCAACGGTTTGGCTCGTTTGGATTACTCGCTCGGAGAATAGCCAAACGGTTCAAGCGTAACCCGGCTCGGATCGACGAACGTGACCATATGCGCGCCGCCCGCGCTCTCGCCGCCGACCACAATCACACCGCCTGGATAACCGCCATTGCGCGCGTCACCCGTGCCCGCCATGTCGACTGGACGGGCTGGAGCGCGAACAGTGATCCCATCGCTCACGGTAAAGCTTTGCACTGCGCCTTCTTCAGTTGCCAGTGAGAAGCCGCCAAAATCATCGAGCAGGAAGCGATAGGTTTTGCTGCGATTGGTGAGCTCTGTCGCGGCAAGCGCAGGCTCGGAATAAACCAGAGCATCGCCCTCCGAAATCACACACGCGGTGATATCGCGGTCAGCCTGAACGGGCTCATTTAGTAAGAGCACCAAATTATCGCCAACCTCGACCACGCGGCCTGTGTTGAGCGACCGGCGCTCGCCGACCGTCCAGAAGCCTATGCGCATGATACCATCGCTATCCAGCATAGGCGCGCCGCTGCAGAGGCCTTCGATACGATCATCTGTCCCTGCGTCGAGCGGATAGGGCAGGGGCTCCGCGAGCTCGCCGCCATGAATGAAGAGCGAGAGGTCGCCGTCTGTCGTAACACCAGGGAAAACCGTCACAGGCGTGCCCTGAAGCATCAAGAATCGCCCATCAGCAACCAAGGAAACGCTCATTTCAGCCTTATCCGTGACCCGCTCGCCATCGAGATCAACGAATTGTAAACCACCATCTTCAAACGCTACCGCCACCGTAGAGCCGAGTGCCCCTGCAACGGCCAAGCTAGAAATCGGCGATCCGAGATCTTTTGTCTGCCATACGGCGGGCAAAACCAAGCCGTCTGAATCGCCTGTATCCACTGACTCTACGGGCGGTTCAGCGGTCTCAGTTTCCACAGGCTGTTCCCCGGGGCCACAAGCCGTGGCAAGGAAAAGCAGACTCAGCGCCAAAGGCGCGTTGACAAGGCGTTTCGCGGCGCGTAGATGCGGGCGCTTGAACATTATCCAATAACTCCGAATGAGAGGCTCCGGCGGAGCAATGAAAACTTATAACGCACCTGCCGACGTTGAGAACAAATGGATCGTCATCGACGCGACCGATGTCGTGGTGGGTCGTCTTGCTTCCTACGTCGCCAAACGTCTGCGTGGCAAGCACCGCGCTGACTTCACGCCTCATATTGACACAGGTGACTTCGTCGTCGTCGTCAATGCTGATAAGGCGAAGTTCACTGGCAACAAGCTGAGCGACAAAGTCTATTACCGTCACACCGGTCACCCGGGCGGTATTAAAGAGACCACTGCTGGTAAAATCCTTGGCGGTCGTTTCCCAGAGCGTGCGATTGAGCTCGCTGTGAAACGCATGCTGCCAAAAGAGAGCCCACTGGCTCGCAAGCAGTTCAAAAAGCTCCGTGTCTATGCTGGCGCAGAGCATCCACACGAAGCACAGTCCCCAGAAGCGGTCGACTTTGCCTCTATGAACATCAAGAACACGAAGGTCGCATAAAGATGGCTGAAACAGCACAATCCCTCGAAGACCTGAAGAACGTCACCGAAGGTGAAGGCGCGCCAGCTGAGCTCGCGCCCATCACTGCGGAACCTCAGATTGATGAGCACGGTCGCTCTTACGGCACCGGTCGTCGGAAATCTGCAACCGCACGCGTTTGGCTAAAGCCAGGCTCTGGCAAGATCACCATCAATGGCAAAGACCAGGAAGAGTATTTCGCTCGCCCAGTTCTGCGCATGGTGCTCGAGCAGCCACTGATCGAATCTGATCGCCGTACGCAGTATGACGTTGTTGCCACTGTCAAAGGCTCTGGCCTGTCTGGTCAGGCTGGCGCTGTGCGTCACGGAATTGCCCGCGCGCTCGTCAACTTCGAACCGGAACTGCGCCGCACGCTCAAGCCATTCGGCTTCCTCACGCGTGACCCACGCGTTGTTGAGCGTAAGAAGTACGGTAAGGCGAAAGCCCGTCGTAGCTTCCAGTTCTCTAAGCGCTAAGCGTTACGGTTTAAAAGAACACGTGATCAAGGCGCTCAACAGAGCGCCTTTTTCGTATCTGAAACAAGGGTTTGGCCATGAAAGATCAAACAAAGCTCAAAGCCGCCGTGCTCGGCGCCTCGGGTTATACGGGTGCAGAAACGGTCCGTTTGTTGGCCGCCCATCCCCGTGTCGACGCGGTCGCTGCAACCGGGCACGCGCTGGCTGGCAAGCAATTGTCTCAGATTTTTCCGCATCTCGCTGGACCGACAGACTTACCGGTCGTCAAGGCTGAAGATGTTGATTGGAGCACGATCGATATTGCGTTTGGTTGCCTTCCACACGGCACCAGTCAGGACCTGATCGAAACCCTGCCGGACCATGTGAAGGTCGTCGATCTCTCTGCTGACTATCGGCTCCGCGATGCGGACCTCTATGCAGAGACGTATGGTCGCCCGCATTTGAATGCGGCGCGAACGGCTGAGGTGAAGTATGGCCTGCCCGAATGGCGCGGGACGACCCTAGAAGGTGAGCGTTTGGTGGCGTGTCCAGGCTGCTATCCCACCGCCAGCCTCCTGGCGCTGCTGCCCATCATCTCAATGATTGACCCCGATAGCGTCATCATCGATGCGAAATCTGGTGTTTCAGGCGCTGGCCGCGGCCTGAAGGAAGGCAATCTCTTTTCCGAAGCCGCAGAGGGGGCGCATGCCTATGGCGTCGGAACGCACCGGCACGCGCCAGAGATTGAGCAAGAGCTGAACCTTGAGGCCGGGCGCAGCGATATTGGCGTTACCTTCACGCCGCACCTTCTGCCAATGACCCGCGGCGAACTGGTCACCTGCCATGTCAAAGGCGATGTGGATCAGATTCAGGCGGCACTTGAGGCAAAATATACAGATGCGCCGTTCATCAGCGTCTTGCCACTTGGCTCTACCCCGCCGGACACACGTCACGTGCGCGGGACCAACAATTGCCGCATCGCGGTCTATCCTGACCGCGTCAAAGGCCGGGTTGTGGTCATCGCTGTGATCGACAATTTGGTCAAAGGCTCATCGGGCCAAGCCATTCAAAACCTCAACCTGATGATGGGTTGGGACGAAACCCTGGGGCTCGCAGGGCTCCAAGCGCTGTTCCCATAAGCTTTCACATTCGCGCGAGGCACGGCCAACTGTTGTCGACAGGGCGAATGATCTGTCGCTAACGTCGCTTTTTTGGGCGGCGAAAGGACAATCACGTTGCAGGCGATTTATTGGGTCCTCACTTGGGCGTGCCACCGCAAGTGTAAGCATTGTTATGATGACCGGTTCCGGCCCTATGTGCGCGATGCGCTCACGGAGGTTGTCGGAGAGGGACAGGCGGCCTTTCAAAAGGTGATCGATCATTTGCCGGACGATCTGACCTGGGTCGACGAAGGTGGATCGCGCCAGCGCAGCCTGCTTGTGCTCGCAGGGGGTGAGTTGCTGATCGATGGTGTGCGCGAGGAGCTTTTTTATCCAACCCTAAAGGCCCTCAGAGCACGTTATGGAGATCAAGCGCCGAAAATCTCCATCCAAACCACGGGCGATGTCCTCACCCCTGAAATCTTGGATGAATGCCTGGAACTCGGGGTCGAAAGCATCGCGATTGCGTCGATAGATGACTATCATGTCGGCATGCAGGGCGACAAAAAGTTCGCCTTCATGGATGAGATCCGCGCTTTGATGAAAAGCCGCAATGTCCGGGAAGTCTCGCTCGGCGGGGCGAAAGATAAGCGCCTGAAGGAACCAGATGTTGGGGCTGGAAAAGCGATAAGCGGTCCAACATTTTTGTTCTTTGGCGCCCAAGAAGATCTTTGGATAGGCGAGCTCTGGCCGCGCGGAAGAGCCTTCACAAATGGGCTCAGCAAAGCCGGATATGACGTCAATTTCTGCGCCCGCTGGTCAGGTGGAAAAAACTTCCTGCACTATGGACGCGCCGGATCTGAAGTGGCGATCGAACCAGACGGGTCGGTCTATCCGTGTTGTCTGAAAACCAAAGCCCCGCTTGGGAACCTGACGCAGGAACCACTGATCCACATTCTAGACAGCGTCGCGCAGCTGCCCGCGATCCAGGCGCTCAACGATGGCGATCCTGAGCGTATGGGCGAAATGTCGGGCTGGAGCCGCGAGGTGTTTCGCGAAAAATCCAAGGCCTTAGACGGCACAGGCCGAGAAGTGTCGAACGTGTGCCTCGGCTGCGACCGTTTCTTCGAAGAGATCCTCTCCGAGCAGTTGGCAAAGCTGCAAAAGGCGCGTCTCGCGACCGTCTAGCGGTGCATGCTCACGACTTTTGGATCATGACCCGTTTTCTTCGTGTCATGGAGGAGCTCCATGCTGCGCAGATACGGGATCAGTGCCGATTGATCCTGCGGACGGCTGAATAGGAAGCCTTGCAGTTCGTCGCAGCCTTGCTCGCGCAGGAAGCGGGCTTGAGCTTCACTCTCAACGCCTTCTGCGGTCACTTTCAGACCCAAGGCATGCGCCATGGAAATGGTCGCGCGGGCGATGGCGCAGCTTTGATCGCTAGTTTCAATCCCACGAACAAAGGCCTGGTCAAGTTTCAGCTTATCGAATGGGAAGCGCTGCAGATATGCGAGCGATGAGAAGCCGGTCCCGAAATCATCCATAGCGATCCGAACGCCTAGATCTTTGAGCTTGCGAAGACGCTCTAAAATGAAGGTATTGTCGGACAGGAAGACACTCTCCGTGATCTCAAGTTCGATACGGTTCGGGTCGACGCCGGTTTCGTCCAGCTTCTTTTCAATCAGCGTCAACAGACGAGAGCTGTGCAATTGAAGCGGTGAGACATTGATACCGACTTTGGTGTTCTTCGGCATGTCGATGGCCGCCGCAATGGCGTTCTCGATGACTCGGTCGCCAAGTGCGATGATGATGCCATTGTCTTCCGCGACTGGAATGAACTCGGACGGGGACACGGCGCCCCGCACGGGATGATACCAGCGGGAGAGCGCTTCAACACCCGCCACTGCACCCGTTTGTGCATCCATAATCGGCTGGTATTGCAGATTGAGTGAGTTGTCCTCGATCGCATTGATGAGGTCGAATGCAAGTTCGCGCTGTCCCCGAACTTGGGCTTTGAAGCTTTCAGAATACTCTTTCCAGGTCCCGGTTCCGGTCGATTTGGCTGCAAATAGAGCGAGATCGGCTTCTTTCATCAGCGTTGTCGCATCTGCGGATTGTTGATCGATCCGGCGCAGACCAACACTTGCTCCACACTGAACATCAGTGTTCGCATAATTGTGTGGCTGCTGAAGCTCTTCAGTGAGCGTTTCGACGAATTTTAGCAGGCGTCCGCCAGAGCGCGGTCGCGAGATCAAAAGCGCGAACTCGTCGCCGCCATAGCGCGAGATGATATCCATTGGCTCACAGAGCGATTCCAAGCGCGCCGCGACCTTTTTCAGGATTACATCCCCGCCGCCATGACCGAACGTGTCATTGATCCATTTGAAATTGTCGAGATCGATCCAGATCAGCGCGCTGTCATATGTCTCGCGCATATCGCTTGTCAGGTGCGCTTTAAGCGCTTGAGTGAAGGAATTGCGATTGAGCAGGCCGGTCGTAGAGTCATACTCAGTCAAGAAGGCCGCACGCTGTTCGCTGAGGCGCAAGGCTGTGATGTCTGTTGCCGATCCGCGATAGCCCTTAAAGGCACCGCCAACGAAAACAGGACGGGCAGACAGCTTCCAATAGCGCGCTTCGATTTCAATCTCTTCTGAAAGCTCGACTTCAAGCGCAACGACTTCCGATCCACGCGCGATTCGTGCCCGCAGCAAGTCCCGCTCAGGCGAGGCTTTAAACAAACTGGCAAGTTCCTGGCCGATCACGCCGCGGCTCATTTCGAGGCCGAGAAGCTCATCATTGCTGATCTCAGTGATGCGGTTTTCAGTATCCGAAGACCAAAAGCACGTATCCGTCGCGAAACCGACATCGCGCAAGACGCTATTGATTTCGCGCGTGCGGCCGGCTGTTTCTTCGACTTCAGCAATGCGCTTGCTGAACCGGGCAAAGTACCAGCGCGTGCTGATCGCAAGTCCGCTAAAATAGACGAGGATGATCAAAGACGCCGCTGACGACAGAAAATCTGGTTGGAAGAATACGTTGGCGAGATAGCCGCCCACGGTCGTCGCCAGGACTATGCGGCCGAGACGCGGCATATATTGTAGAAGCAGCGCTGCTGAAAGCGTCGTGCCCGACAAGATCGCGCCGAACACCAAATAGGCTGGCATAGCTTCCATCATGGCGAGACCGCCAGGGACCACGCCCCACGCGACGCCTAGGCCAACGAATGAAAACCGTTTGGTCAGAGAGGCCGCGAAGCGCTCGCCCTCGAACAATTCGGCGCGCTCACGCAATGATAATAAGAAGAGTGACGCACACAAAAACATCTGACCCATGAGCCAGAAGAAGAAGACATCGCTTTTGCCAAGAGGACCGCCCATCAAAACGGCTGAGCTCACAATGCTCGCCATATACAAGACAGGGGCAATCAATGAGACCAGCGCAGCTTCTCTAGCACGCTGAGCGTCATCAATACTGTTTATGGCCTCGGTCCGTCCCCACAAACCGTGTGCCCGATCTGAATTCGTACGCATAATTCGCCCAATACGTTTCCTCAGTGTCTCAAGAATACGCGAGAATAAAGAGGGAAGAATTGAAACGGGGGTTTGAATTGGGCCCGGGCTGTTAACCACCCGGAAAGAAAAAACGCCCCGACAAAGCGAGGCGCTTTACTTCAACAGTTGATTTGATCACTTACACGTCAAGCAACATTCTTTCTGGATCTTCCAGCGCTTCTTTGACACGAACCAAGAAGGTCACCGCTTCTTTTCCATCAACGATACGGTGGTCATAAGACAGAGCCAGATACATCATCGGGCGGATCACCACCTCGCCATTAACGGCAACGGGGCGTTGCTCGATGCGGTGCATGCCAAGCACACCCGACTGTGGCGGGTTCAAAATTGGCGTCGACATCAAGGAGCCATACACGCCGCCATTGGTGATCGTGAATGTACCGCCTTGCATGTCCTCGATCGAAAGCGTGCCATCGCGGGCCTTCTTCGCGACATTGCCGAGCTCAGCTTCTACGCCGGCGAGCGACAGTTGATCACAGTCTCGAAGGACTGGAACCACCAGACCGCGCTCGGTGCCGACGGCCATGCCGATATCATAATGGTTTTTGTAGATAATGTCGGTGCCATCGATCTCAGCATTGACGGCTGGGATTTCTTTCAGCGCCGAAACGACCGCCTTGGTGAAGAAGCCCATAAAGCCGAGCTTCACGCCATGTTTTTCGAGGAAGGCGTCCTTATAGGCTTTGCGCAATTCCATGACCGCGCTCATGTCCACATCGTTGAATGTGGTCAGCATGGCGGCGGTGTCTTGGGCTTCTTTCAAGCGGCGCGCAATGGTTTGGCGTAACCGTGTCATGCGTACGCGCTCTTCGCGAGGTCCAAGTTCACGTGGGGCTTTCGCTTGTGCAGGCGCGGCTGCCGCCGGGGCGGATTTCGGCGTATTCACATAGGCCAAGGCGTCTGCCTTTGTTGCGCGGCCATCACGGCCTGTGCCTGGAATGTCAGCCGGGTTCACACCTGCTTCTGCTGAGATGCGGCGGACCGATGGTGCGACCGGACGATCTCCTGTCGCCGCCGGTGCGCTCGCTGCTGCAGCTGCTGGAGCGGCGGCAGGGGCAGCGGTCGCGGCAGCGCCACCGCTAGACGCGATCTTTGCAATCACGGAACCAGGCGTCACGCTATCGCCTTCGGAGACCAACCACTCAGCGATCACCCCGTCGGCGCTCGCTGGAACTTCCAGGGCAACCTTATCGGTTTCAATCTCTGCAATGGTCTCGTCTTTCGACACGCTTTCGCCGACTTGTTTGAGGAAGGCTCCAATTGTGCCCTCGGCAACGCTTTCGCCCATGCTCGGCACCGTCACGTCGACGGCATCGCCGCTCGCGGCGGGGGCGGCCGCAGCAGGCGCCGGCGCGCTTTCTGCTTTGGCTGGCGCAGAGGCTGTTGCCCCATTGGCACCGCCAAGACGGCCCAGCAAGGCGCCGATCTCAACCGTGTCGCCTTCATTCGCGACGATCTCGCTCAAAGTACCCGCAGCCTCGGCGGAGACTTCAACGGCAACCTTGTCGGTCTCGAGTTCGACGAGCACGTCATCTTTGGCGATCGTATCGCCCGCGTTTTTGAGCCATTTTCCAACCGTGGCTTCGGTGACGCTCTCACCTAAGGTTGGGACTACGATATCAGTCATAATTGGTCTCTATCTTTGTCTCTATTTGAAGTCTTTATGTTACCAGACTGTCTTCTACAGGCTTGTCGCCAAGGGCTGCGCCGATGAACGCGTCTTTCTCGCGATTATGGGTCGAGAGCAAGCCGGTCGCCGTTGCAGCGGCGGGTGGCCGCCCTGCATATTTAGGGCGTGGATGCTCAGATCCAATATGGTTGGCGGCCCATTCGATCTCGTCGCGAATAAACGTCCAGCCCCCCATATTGCGTGGTTCCTCCTGGCACCAGACAAGTTCCGCTTGCGGGAACCGTTTTAGCTCTTCCATTAGAGCCTTACGCGGTACGGGGTAGAATTGTTCCACACGCAATAAATAAATGTCCTTAGAACCGGTCTGCTCACGGGCTTCGAACAAGTCATAATAGACTTTACCGGAACACAGAACGACGCGGCGGATCTTATCGTCTTTAACGAGTTTAACCTTGCCTTCTCGTCCTGGTGTCTCTGCATCGTCCCACAAAACACGGTGGAACGAGGACTTGGTATTCATGTCTTCCAAAGCGCTGGTCGCCAATTTGTGACGCAAGAGCGATTTTGGCGTCATGATCACGAGCGGCTTGCGGAAGTCGCGATGGATCTGACGGCGCAAGGCGTGGAAATAGTTGGCCGGCGTGGTCAGGTTGCAGACCTGCCAATTGTCTTCGGCGCACATTTGCAAGAAACGCTCGAGGCGTGCCGACGAGTGCTCCGGTCCCTGGCCTTCATAGCCGTGCGGGAGCAACATGGTCAGACCCGACATACGCAGCCATTTGCGCTCTGCCGATGAAATGAACTGGTCGAAGAAGACCTGCGCGCCATTGGAGAAGTCGCCAAACTGGGCTTCCCACATGACCAGCGCATTCGGGTTCGCAAGCGAGTAGCCATATTCATAACCGAGCACCGCTTCTTCTGAGAGCAGCGAGTCGATCACTTCATACTCAGCCTGACCTTCACGTAAATGATTAAGCG
>CAYNUI010000081.1:7572-9939 GCA_964400185.1 uncultured Hyphomonas sp. | reverse complement strand
GAGGAGTCTTCTGGTTCTGCGAAGCGCGTACCCGTGGTCAGGTTTGGAACCGCAAGCCCAGCATCCTGAATTGGAGAAGATGGTGCTGAGCGAACCACCGCGCCAGTCAACGGGTCAACGATGGTGCCAACGGATTGCTGCGTCGCCAGAACGAAGGACGGTGTGAAGTCCGTTGGGAACGGACGGCTATCACGACCAAGGTTGATCGAGCTAGATTTCCAGCCTGTCGCGTAAGACCCGTAGACATTGATATTGTCAGTTAGGTCATAGGCCAAGCGCAAGGAATAGGTGAACTGATCGTCATCCGTCGTGCCGTCCTCGACTGCGTTTGGCACGTTCAGGAATGGCGGCTGGAACTGGAAGCCAGCAAACGCGGCAAACGGGTTGGAGGACCCAGGTGCAAACGTCGCTGGGTTTGCCGGATCGAATGCCGGGTCCGCCAGATCGAAATTGCTGGCAATGTCCAGCGCAACAGCCTGAATACCCGCATAAGTCGGAGACGACACAAACGCACCCACCTGCGCGGGGTTGGTGATGTCTACACCATTCGCTTGAGCCACACCCACCACGAGAGCGTTGTATCCGGCTTGCGCAAGATCCAGAGCGGCGAGCGCATCAGAGGATTGAATATTTAGACGCGATTCTTTCTCGTTGGTCGTGTAGTTGATACCAACCGATGCCGTTAGACGATCAGAGATGTGCCAATCGGTCGTTCCGAAAAGCGAGAAGGCTTTGTCGTCTTGGCCAACGCTTTCGAGCGTACCACTTCCATCAACGCCAACGCTGCCCGCGGGCAGTTGTACCGCTGGTTCAAGCAATCCGGCTAGTGCGTCCGGCAACACGCCAGCGGCTTGAGCGCCTGTGATCGCGGCGATCACTGCGGGGTTGGTAGGGTCGCCAGACAGCTGAATTTGTCCGGCGACGTTGAGGAAGTCGCGGAACTGACTGTCATAACGCAACTGGCTGTCGCGAGACACTTTCTCGTCGAAATAGAAACCGCCGACCATCCAGTCGAAGGCCCCGTCGCCGTTCGAGGTCAAGCGAACCTCTTGAGTGAAGGTCTCGAGCGCAACATCGTCCAAGAGCGATGCAAGATCAGCGCTTGAATAGTCGATGTCATAGTTTTGGAACGCATCGGTCTCACGATACGCGGTGATGGTTGTCAGAGTGAACCCATCAAACTCGATATCACCGTGCAAGGAGATGCCGCGGTTTTCCACGGTGTTCTCTGGAAGACGGTTCAGCGCGATTTCGCGCGAGAATGGATCGCCCGGGCGAGCAATCTGTCCACCGAGCGATTCAATAATGGCGGTGTTTGCAGGGCTATCGACAACGTTCGCTGCGATACAGCAAACCTCATCAATCTCATCCATATCCGCGATGATCCGCCATTCTTGATTGGCGGTTGGTTCGAACATCAGCTGGCCGCGAATGTTCCAACGATTGCGCTCGTTGACGTCGGCGCCAGAAGTGATCTCAGTCGCTGTCCCGTCGCGCTGGTTGAGTCCACCGCCGAGCGAGAAAGATACACCTTCACCTATAGGACCCGTTACGTAGCCCTTATAGCGCTGGAGGTTGAAGTTACCGAAGCTCGCCTCAACGTTACCACCGAACGTGTCAGATGGCTTGCGGGTCACGACAGAGACAACACCTGCAGATGCGTTCTTACCGAAGAGTGTCGATTGTGGTCCGCGCAGGACTTCGACACGCTGAATGGCTGGGAGGTCACCAATCTGTGCGGCCGCGCGAGAGCGATAGACGCCGTCGATGAAGACACCGACAGACGGCTCAACACCGACATTGTTTGAACCGTTACCAAATCCACGGATTGTGAACGTCGCATTCGCAGATGTTTGGAACGTCCGGATACCGAGGGATGGAACAACAGATTGAAGGTCGTTCAGGTCAAGAATTTCTGCTTTCTCAATCGTCGCATCATCAACGACCGAAACGGCGACCGGCACATCTTGCAGCGTTTGTTCGCGCTTCGTGGCGGTAATCGTCACCGTATTGAGGCGTTTGGCTTCATCGTCGCCTGCCTCTTGTGCGGTTGCGGTTAGGCCGCTGCCAGCGACCAATGCGGTCAATCCGACGCTGACTGATAGCGCCGCTTTTAGACCAAGCTTGTTTGTGGTGGATGTTTTCATCGCACGCCTCCCGAATATGAACTTGTAATCTCTAAATCGTCGTTCTTCGCGACTTGTATTCAGGATTAGCGACCGGTCACCCTTTGACAAGCGCGTAATCGCATCGGTTGTGACTCAAATGACAATTGTCGCAATCGCGCAACAGAACGAAAAAAAGGCTTACCCGCGGGCAAGCCTTTTTTCGTTTTCGAACGTTTGAGGCGCGCGCTTAGTAGACGCC
>CAYNUI010000081.1:4715-7472 GCA_964400185.1 uncultured Hyphomonas sp. | reverse complement strand
TAAAGATCGCTTTGCCATTTTGGACACTGCCGAGCGTGACCTGCATGCTGGTGCCCGCCATGCAGCGGAACAGCTCACCTTTATAGCCGGCTGGTACGCGGTCGCTTGCATCGACTTGCGAAGCAGGATGCGGAACGCCTTTATCGTCAATACACACGGCTTGAACGGGCCGTGTCACGGTTTTGATCGCGATTTGGTCTTCGCAATATTCTTCTGTCTCGGTGATCGTCTCTTCGCCACCGTCCACATTGAGTGTTGCGATCGCCGTCGCTCCAACACCTTGCGGCGCATAATAACCGCCGCCGCCGGAAATCACGACATTGCTCTCACTGCCGCCGACAATGCTCGTATTGATGAAGCTCTGCGTCTTAGAAACGAAACTGCCCTGGTGAACAGAGACATTTGAGCCATGAACCACGACGTTCGGGCCAGACACGTTCACGCCTGGGACGATAACACTTGGCCCTTTCGGTCCTTTACAGCAGTGATTGTCATAAGACCCACCTTGCTGCCCCATCGTCGTACCGCCCATGCCCGCGCCCGGGACGACAGCCGGTCCGTGACCGCCGCCAGATCCACCGCCAGCAAAGGCAAAACCACCCAATGCGACGAGTGAGACTGCGCCCATGCCGGCCATCAAGGTGTTCCGTGTTGATACGGCCATTGAGAGACTCCCGTTCAATTCGCCTGACAAGAAGCACTTTCCATGCCGCGTTTCCCGTACCCGGCGAACCTGGGCTCAAAATGACCCGCATTTCGCCCAGCACGCGAAAGACGCAAACTGGCGCAAACATTGCGATACCCTCTCCAACGAGGTGACCGGATCAAACACAAAAGAAGTCCGGAATAGATTGGGTAGTAAAGAATGGAATCGATCACACACCATCCGAACACTGAGACTTTGCTCTCAGCCTGGCAGCGGATGACCGAAGAACCGGATGTGGGGACAACAACCACGCGGGCGAGCGATCATCCGGACCTGTTGGAATGCTTGTTTGTTATTCAACGGTCTGAGGAAGGACGCTGGCTATTCCGCAATGCCGGCAACCGTTTGGGTAAGCTTCTCGGGCGGGAATTGAGCCAGCATGACTGTCTCGATTTCTGGACTGGTCATGATCGAACCATGCTGGGTGCGCTCCTAGAGAGCGTGCGCGAAAGCCGCCGTCCCGCCATTATTCGGGCGACAGGTGAGACCCTCACAGGGGCGCATGTGAACATTGAACTGACCTGGGCGCCGCTACCAACGCCGCGACCAGACAAAGACCAGCTTCGCTTGCTAGGCTTGTATCAAGTCCTGGATCCAGAGCCGATCTTAAAAGGCCGTCCAATCTGGCGTCATCGCATCACCGCGATCTATCCGCCAAAGGTTGAACGCCAGCCGGCCAATCTGCGCTTGGTTGCCAGTAACGACTAAACAGCTAACGACTAAGCGGCTTCTTGAGCGCGCGCGATCAATTCTGCTTTCACCCGCTCAGCCAGTTGTTTGACGGTGAACGGCTTCGACATAAAGCCGACTTCCCGGTCGCCATCGAGTTTCGCCGCCACGTCGCGTTCAGCATAGCCTGACATGAACAGCACTTTTGCGGTACCAAGCAGGTCTTTGGCTTCCTTGATCAAAGTCGGGCCGTCCATGCCGGGCATGACCACGTCTGAAACGATGAGATCAAACGCGCCTGGATTCTCTTCGAGGATTTCGAGTGCCTCTTCGCCATCACAGGCTTCTTCCACGTCATAGCCGCGAGACTTGAGCTGAGAGGCCGCAATCGAGCGCACGCCGTCTTCGTCTTCGACGAGCAGGATCCGGCCGCGACCTGAAATATCGACCGGCACAGGGACCGCGTCGGCAGGCTCCGCTTCCAAGACTTCAACGGCAGGAATTTCGTCGGCTTTGAGCGCCGGCAGATAGATTTGGAAGGTCGTTCCGTTACCGACTTCACTGATCGGGCAAATGTAGCCTTCGGACTGTTTGATAATCCCGTACACGGTTGATAGGCCAAGACCGGTGCCAAGCCCTTTTGGCTTGGTCGTGAAGAACGGGTTGAAGATGTTCTTGAGGTTCTCGGGCGAAATGCCGTGACCGGTATCTTCAACTTCGATCAGCAAATACTCACCCTGCTCGACATAACGGAAGCCGTGCTTATGCGCGTCTTTCTCGGTTGCGCGCGAGGTCTTGATCGTGAGTTTGCCGCCCGTCCCGCCATCCATGAGGAGTGCATCGCGGGCATTGGTGGCGAGGTTGATGATCGCGGTTTCAAGCTGGTTCTTATCGGCTTTGACCATCGGCAAGTCGCGGCCGTGGACCACATTGAAGTCGATGCGTTCATCGAGAAGTTGCCCCAGCAGGATCGCGAACTCGGACAAGAAGTCGCCGGGCTCGAACACTTCGCGTCGGAAAGTCTGCTGACGCGCATAGGCGAGCAGCATCTGCACCAGGTCTTTGGCGCGCACTGAGAATTCGTGGATCTTCTTGAGGTGATCGAAAGATGGATCACCGACCGGGTGTTTCGATAAGAGCTCATCATTGTTGAGCATGATGCCGGTCAGGACGTTGTTAAAGTCGTGCGCGACGCCGCCAGCGAGCTTACCAATGGCCTGCATCTTCTCGCCTTGTGCGAGGCGCAGCTCCAGCTCTTTCTGCTCTGACATGTCGATGACATAGGCGACGGCGGGTTGGCCGCGGCCATCTAGGGTCACGAACACATTGACGTGCTTTTGATCTTCATCGGCGAGACGCAAGCCAACGGGCTTATCGATCGA
>CAYNUI010000081.1:0-4615 GCA_964400185.1 uncultured Hyphomonas sp. | reverse complement strand
GCGTTGGCGAGCACGATCGTACGGCCTGTCGCGTCGGCGCCTTTGCCATGCCAAGTCGTGATCGTCTGAACTGGCACTTCCACGCCATCGCGCGAGCGGATCATGATATCTGCGCGGCCAGGAACTCCAGACTTGCGGTCGCGTCGCAGCATTTTCACGAACTCTGGGCGCATAATGTCATCGAGGCGGATGTTCTTTGCCGTCTCCGGCAGTCCGAGCATCTCGCGCAACCAGGCATTGGCATAGGAGATGGTTCCGTCCGGGCCTGATGAAAAGAAGCCCATCGGAGCATCTTCGACATAGAGCGCGCGCATATCGGCAGCGCCGGTCACCTGATCGGATCCGGTGATCCGGCGCAGGCGCCAAATGATGCGACCATTCTTAAGCGGAGAGACGGACGCCTCGTACTGAACGGGCAGCGCTTCGGTGCCCAGCGTCATCGCCGGTAGCGTTTCGCGACGCGCTTCGCCGGCTTTCGCCGCCTTTGAGAGCCGGAAGATGGGCGCTGCCAGGCCAGGCGCAGCACTAAAGATCCGATCAACTGAGACCGGTCCCATCGCATCGGATTGGCCCATCAGTGCCATATGCGTCAGATCTGAATAGGCTTTGTTGGCCGCAATCGGCGCGCCGCCAAGGTCGCTGATCAAAACCGCTTCGTTTAGCGCTTCAATCCATGAAAACCGGGGCGTCACCGGCTGCATCGCATCGGCCATCGCGCCGCGTTCTGGGAAGAGACCCATTCGCCGCCCGGCACCGCGCAGGATCCAAAGCAGGAAGACCATGCCGCCTGCAGCCATAGAAATCAGAAGGATAAGCCCTGTGGGACCGCCTGCATTCGGCCAAGCCAGGGTCGCGCTGGCCGCGCCGACCGCGAGGATCAAGCATGACCAAAAGCCCATTTGCAGCCAGTCCAGGTGTCTGGTCGCCTCGGGCTGCTCGATCTCTTGGGCTTCTGGCAATTCTGTGGCCATAACGCTTTTACTCCGGCGGATCTGCATTGATCCGTTGATTCGCACTCACTTATAGCAGGACTTCGCGCGCGGACGCACGTTTCCCACACCATTTTTCCTTTTGCACCCGGAATGGTTAATCAAACGAGAAGGCTGGTTAATCTCATCCAACAAATTATAGAGGTTTCATTACAGTTTCAGAAAGGTTCGCTATGCGCCTCGCCACCTCCGCTTTCGCTTTGTTTTTGGTTCTAGGGGTCTCCGCGTGCGGCGGCGCGCCGTCTTCGGGTACCTCGGACGCTGTGACTGACCTCGCGAACGTCGTCGATGAGGCCACCAAAGAGGCCGAGACAGAACGTCTGAACGCTTGGTTTGAGACCAAATTTGAGGAAGCCATCTCCCGGAGCCCGATGAGCGCGACGTTCCTCGGCAGCCGCGAAAATTACGACAAATGGGATGATGTCTCAGAAGCCGCACAAGTCGCCGAGCTGGAGATCCAGCGGGCGAATGTCGCAGAGATGAAAGAACAGTTCGATCCGGAAAACCTGACCGATCAAGGCAAACTCTCTTATCGCCTCGCGGAATACGAGCTCGAGCGCGCTGAGATCGCTGCCAAGTGGCGCGGATACACCTATACGTTCAGCCAAATGCGTGGCGCCCATGCAGGGATCGCCTCCTTCCTGATTGGCCAGCACAAAGTCACCAGCAAAGCCGACGCGGAGGCCTACATCGCCCGTCTGGAAGGCGTTGAGACCTATCTCGGGCAGCATCTGGCAAACGCTCAAGACTCAGCTGAGCGCGGCATCCGACCGCCTTTATTTGTCTATGACTTCGTGATTGAGGGCGCGGGCAATGTCGTCGACGGCTACCCGTTTGAGGGCGCCGACCCGGAAAGCCCGTCACCGCTTTACGCAGACTTTGTCGGCAAAGTAGACGCGCTCGTGACTAATGAGACGATTACGGCGGATGAGGCCGATGAGCTCAAACTGCAGGCCCGAGGCGCTTTGCTTGATCATGTCTATCCGGTCTATTTCGAAACCATCCAATGGGTGTTTGAAGATCAAGCCAATGCCACCATCGCGGACGGCGCTTGGAAGCATGAAAACGGCTATGACTACTACAATGATCGCCTTAAGCTGATGACCACGACGGATATGACCGCCGACGAGATCCATCAGATCGGCCTCGCCGAAGTCGACCGCATTCACGAAGAAATGCGCGCCATCATGACCGAGGTCGGCTTTGAGGGCACCTTGCAGGAATTCTTCGATTTCACCCGTACAGACGCGCAGTTCTTCAAACCGAACACTGAGGAAGGCAAAGCCGAATATCTCGCGGAAGCCACCGCGATGATTGATACGATGCGTGAAGCACTACCGAGCGTCTTCAACACGTTCCCGAAAGCTGAAATGGAAGTCAAAGCGGTCGAAGCCTTCCGTGAAAAGGCCGCTGGTAAAGCCTTCTACCAGCGCCCTGCTCCGGATGGGTCCCGGCCCGGCGTCTATTACGCAAACCTCTATCGCATGCAGGATATGCCGCTCTATCAGATGGAGGCGCTGGCTTACCATGAAGGCATTCCGGGTCACCACATGCAGCTCGCCATCTCACAAGAGCTGACCGGTATTCCAAAGTTCCGCAAATATGGGGGCTTCACAGCTTATACCGAAGGCTGGGGGCTATATTCAGAGTTTTTGCCGAAGGAAATGGGCTTCTATGAAGACCCTTATTCAGACTTCGGTCGCCTCGCGATGGAATTGTGGCGCGCGGCGCGCCTGGTGGTCGACACTGGTCTGCATGAGAAACAGTGGACCCGCCAGCAGGCGATTGACTATCTGCTTGAGAACACGCCGAACCCTGAGGGGGACTGCCGCAAGGCGATTGAGCGCTACATCGTCATGCCTGGCCAAGCCACAGCTTACAAAATCGGCATGATGAAGATTCTTGAACTCCGCGAAGGGGCGCGCGAGCGACTAGGGGACGCTTTTGATATCCGGGACTTCCATGACGTTGTGCTCAGGGATGGCCCGGTTCCACTGCAAATCCTGGAGGAAAACGTCGAGGCGTGGATTGTCGGCCAAAGCTAAACAGCAACAAACTTCCCGCAGAGGAAGATATTTGGAAAGCTGATTCTATCGTTTAGCTTTTTTTGTTGCACTGCCGCAATTTTATGCCCTAACAGAGCGATTATGAAACTCTCAGTCTTAAAAGAAGTGGCCGCGGGCGATAACCGCGTTGCGGCGACGCCCGAGACCGTCAAGAAATATGTCGGACTTGGTCATGAAGTCACTTTGGAAGCGGGTGCGGGGCTCGCGGCGGGGTATACCGACGCCGCCTATACCGAAGCCGGCGCCAAGGTCGAAGCCTCTGCAGGCGCTGCATTAAAGGGGGCGGATGTTCTCCTATGCGTGCGCACCCCCGACGCGGCGAGCCTGCCCGATGGCATCACCGTGATCGGCTTGCTCGACCCATTCAAGTTCGACGCCGGAGCCTTCAACGGCAAGAAAGCGACCACGCTGGCGATGGAGTTCACGCCACGCATCACAAGGGCGCAGAGCATGGACGCGCTCTCATCCCAGTCGAACCTCGCTGGCTATCGCGCTGTCATTGAGGGCGCGACGCTGTATGGGCGCGCGATGCCGATGATGATGACCGCTGCGGGCACAGTGGCGCCTGCGAAAGTCTTCGTCATGGGCGCGGGTGTCGCGGGTTTGCAAGCCATTGCGACCGCCCGGCGTCTCGGCGCGGTTGTGACGGCGACAGACGTCCGGCCCGCTGCGAAAGAGCAAGTCGCCTCGCTCGGAGCCAAGTTCATCGCGGTCGAAGACGAAGAGTTCAAAGCGGCCGAAACCGCTGGCGGCTATGCCAAGCAAATGTCGGACGAGTATCAAGCGAAACAAGCTGAACTCGTCGCTTCGCACATCGCGAAACAAGACATTGTTGTGACCACCGCCCTGATCCCCGGACGCCCTGCGCCGGTTCTGGTCAGCGAAGACATGGTCAAGACGATGCGCCCTGGCTCGGTCATTGTTGATATGGCGGTCAGCCAAGGCGGCAATTGCCCGCTCTCTAAGCCGGATGAGATTGTGGACGCCGATGGCGTTAAAGTCGCTGGCTTCACCAATCTTCCGGCGCACCTGCCCGCTGATGCCAGCGCGCTCTACGCCAAGAACCTGATTGCCTTCTTGCCGCTGATTACAGCCGAGGATGGTAGCCTCAATCTAGACACCGACGATGAAATCGTCACCGCGATGATGCTCACCCGTGGCGGCGAAACCGTGAATGAGAGGATTTCCTCATGAGAAAAGCCCTAGTGTTAGGGGTTATGGCAGGCGCAATGGCCCTGCCCGCCTATGCTGCTGAGACCAGCACCATCAGCCCGACCGTCTACTTGGCCGCGATCTTCGCTATGGCCTGCTTCGTCGGATATTATGTCGTCTGGTCGGTCACTCCGGCCTTGCACACGCCGTTGATGGCGGTGACGAATGCGATTTCATCGGTGATCATTGTCGGCGCGATTGTCGCCGCAACCGCCTCTGGCGCGGTCGAAGGCGGCTGGATCGCGAAAGCCCTCGGCGGCGTCGCAGTCGCGCTTGCCAGCGTCAACATTTTTGGCGGCTTCCTCGTCACCCAGCGCATGCTGGCCATGTATAAGAAGAAGGGAGACT
>CAYNUI010000080.1:0-10180 GCA_964400185.1 uncultured Hyphomonas sp. | reverse complement strand
CTTTCGGGACACCGATCTTCATGCCTTTGACGCCTTTGTGCACCTCAGCCGTCCAATCTGGCGTCTCTACATTGAGCGAAGTCGAGTCTTTCTCATCATGCGAACACATGATCTCAGTCAGGAGCGCTGCGTCTGTCACCGTCTTGGCGATTGGGCCGGCTTGGTCGAGCGAGCTTGCAAATGCGACCATGCCCCAGCGCGACGCGCGGCCATAAGTCGGTTTAATCCCCACTGTGCCGGTAAAAGCTGCTGGTTGGCGGATGGAGCCGCCCGTATCTGATGCCGTTGCCGCCAAACAGATGTCCGCCGCGACAGCCGTCGCTGAACCGCCGGATGATCCACCTGAGGTCAGGGTCGCATTGCTCCCTTCCCGTCGCCATGGGTTCGATGGAGGTCCAAATCTCGAGGTCTCGTTTGACGAGCCCATGGCAAATTCATCCATATTGAGCTTGCCGAGCATGACGGCGCCTTCGTCCCAAAGGTTTTGGGTGACGGTACTCTCATAGGTTGGTGTGAATTCGCCCAAAATGCTCGAGCAGGCCGTGGTGCGAACACCCTTCGTGCAATACAAGTCTTTGACGCCAATTGGCGCGCCATCGAGACGACCGGCTTTGCCGCTGGCACGCCGCTCATCTGAGGCTTTCGCCATTGAGAGCGCCAGTTCGGGCGTCTCGACGACATAGGCATTTAGGGATGCGTTCGACGCTTCAATCGTGTCGACAAAGGCCTGGGTCAATTCCACAGCCGAAAAGTCACCTTTGTCGAGGCCCTCAATAGCCCCTGTTAGCGTCAGTTTCGTGAGCTCGCTCATGCGATATCCTATAAGGTAAGAATTTCGCGCTTTGGTATTCCGCCTTGGCGGTCAGAAGCAAGCCCAAAACGCCGTTTGAGAGCGCAATTGTTGTCACACGTTCAGGGTAACTATGATGTGATTGGGCCAAGAGCCTTCAGAACATATAATCGAAACTAGCAAAAGGAGCTGCCATGATTGCCCATCGTACCGCATTCGCCGCCATGTTATTCGTGATTTCCGCTTGCGCCACAGCAACGACGCCGGAACAGCAAGCCGCGATCGACGAGCGCGTCGCCGAAGAGACTTTTGCAAACGATGTTCGCCGGGGCGAGCTGATCGACAAGGTGTGTTTCACGCGTCAGATTGACGGCTTCGGACTGACCACGGACCGCGCGGTCGTAATCAATGAAGGCCGCAAGGATTATCTCGTCGAAACGTTCCCAGGTTGCTTCGACCTGGATTGGGCGCAGTCTCTCGCCATCGACTCGTTCTCAAGCTGCCTACGCCGAGGCGACCGGATTTTCGCGTTCGATAGCCCATTCGGAAGAGATCGGAACGGCATTCACAATCAGTCGTGCCGCATCAAGGCCATCTATGAGTGGAACAAAGACGCTGAAGCTGACGCCGAGGCTGAAACTGAAGATTCACCCGAAGAAGAGTCCGTCGAAGACGAGGCGATCGAAACAGCTTCGATCGAGTAGCGTTTACTCGACGGCTTTGGGGACGACGAAGAAGCCTTCATCAGACTTTGGCGCGTTGGCGAGGACTTGGTCCTGGATGCCACCATCGGTGACTTTGTCTTCGCGCATCGGAAGTTTCGCAGCGACGACAGAGGTCATCGGCTCAACGCCCTCAATGTCGACTTCATTCAGCTGCTCGATCCAACCCATAATGCCGCTCAGCTCACCAGCGAGCGTTTCTAGCTTCTCTTCCGGCACAGCGATGCGGCTGAGGCGGGCGACTTTGCGGACATCGTCTTTGGTGACGCTCATCTTGGGCGGGCTCCGATCAAGTTCGATTGACGCGCGCACCGTTACGCGCGAGAGAGCCTGAAGACAAGCCTATGCCTGAACTCTCGCTTCAAGACCTCCCTCAAGCCGGCCCCCTCATGGGCCTAGACCCGGGTGCGAAATCGCTCGGAATTGCGGTCAGCGATGGCCTTCGCATGATCGCTACGCCTGTAGAGATTATTACACGAGGCAAGAAATTGCGACCCGCCCTGGCGCGTCTGTTTGAGCTCTATGATGAGCGCGACTGTGTCGGACTGATTGTCGGGCTACCGCTTAATCTCGACGGCTCAGCCGGCCCCCGCGTCCAAGCGGCGAAGGCATTGGTGCACAATATTCGCCAAGAGCGCGATATTCCAATCGTTTTTCAGGATGAACGGCTCTCAAGCTCCGAGGCGGAACGTGTAATGATTGCTGCAGATCTCACGCGGGCGCGACGCGCTGAGACGATCGATGCCTCAGCTGCCGCGATCATCCTTCAAACCGCGCTCGATCGCCTAGCAAATATGACAGACTAACTGAGAACGGCGTCTAGTAGCGTCTCCAGTCGCGCCGCGAATTGATCTGCGTGAATGGTCTGGCTCCGAGACAAAACCTCAAATTCACTGCCCCGGGACAATGCCACAAGCATGCGCGCCGCCTCCAAGGGGCGACTGGCACCCAGGCGTTCGAGGGGATCGGAAAGCCAACTTTCCAGCGTTCGCGACCAGGCTGCGACCCGCATGCGCATGGCTTCATCGCGCCCAGCGAACAAAACCATCTCATATTCTATGGCCTCTAAGCCCGATTGATCTGGGCTCAGCGTGGTCATTCCGTTCAAAAACCGGACAAAGTCTTCGCGCGTTTGTACAGGGCGATGCGTCAGGGTTTCGACGAGGGAGCGTTGATAGTCATCGATGTAGAGCGAAAAGGAATCGCGAACGAGATCCTCTCGTGAGGCGAAGTGATAGGTCGTTGTACCCGGAGATACACCGGCAACAGCCGCAACCGCCCGGTGGGTCACCTTGTCGACACCGCGTTTTGAGATGATGTCGAGGGCCGCCCGCAGAATGCGTTCTCGGTTCGCACCTCTGGGCGTGGGTTTACGAGGGGCTGGTGTTTCGGACATAAGTACAACCTGCGCCATACTTGTGTACGGACATTGCTGATTTGCAACAATACGGTCAGACAGTGATTGTCAAGTCAAACGGGATTCTCCGTTAGATACCAGTGGCGATGGGTTAATGAACCGGTTTTTCACCCGCTTCCGCCTTTGAGGGGCGGGTTCGGTTAAGTTTCAATCCTAAGATTGAGGGTTTCGTAAGAGCCACCACCCTAGTCTGGCAATCATAAGAACGGGGTGATGATGTTTCGGCTTATCCGGCAACTTTTTGGCGGACTTTTACTGGCGTGCGCGCTTATCGCCCCAGCGCACGCGATTCCGGACACGTTTTCCGTCGCATCAGCGCCTGATCGGCAGTGTTTTGCGAATGTAAAAACGCCAGCGATTTACGAAACGCGAACCGAACGGATCCAGATTCATCCGAGCTATGAACAGAAGCGGATAATTCCCCCTATTCTGGAGCATCGCCGACTACGAATTCAGACAAAAGACGCCGAAATCACCCATCTGACGCACGCGCCGGTCTATGAGACGGTATACGAGCAAATTGAGACCGCGCCGGCCCGCACAATTCTAGTGCACCACCCTGCCGAATATGCTTCATGGACGGAAACCATCGAAGTTGAACCGGAAAAACTGATCTGGAAACAGTGCAAGACGAAGTTTGGGCCGCGAAAGGTGCGATCTGCAGCAAATACTGCAGGATCAAGAGGGGCAAGGCACAAGCGCGCTATGTGCCGCGTTAAGATTCCATTAACTGTACGGACCGTTCAGCACACGAAAATGGTCCGTCCTGCGTGGACTGAGGAAATGATCCTTCCGGCGCAATACAAAACCGTCGCGCGCCAGGTCGTAAAACGCCCTGCATTCGCTCAAAAAGCCGTTCGCAGCCCCGAATACACGCCAATTGCCGTGAGCCACGAGATTGTCCCCGCTCGCATCGAGCAGTACCGCGTCCCAGCTACATTTGCAGACAGGCAACGAGACGTACTCGTTGAGGGGGATAAACTCGTTCGAGCAGAGGTTCTGTGCGATGAATATGCGACGCGGGCTCTGGTGGCTCAAATGCAAGCCGCATTGGTTGAAAAAGGGTACGTGATCCGTGTGGATGGCATTTACGGTCCAGAAACACAGGGCGCGATGGAGCGCTTCCAACGCGATCAAGAGCTTTCTCGCGGCTATATGACCGTCGAAACCGTCAACGCGCTCGGCGTAAGCGTACATCAAGTTACGCAGGTAGTGCGACATGCCGGCAAAGCGCAAACCACAATAAAAGCTACACAACGCGCGCTCACAGACGCTGGGTATCAGACCGCCGCTGATGGTCTCCATGGTCCCTTGACGCAAGCCGCGCTCGAAAGCTTCCAGCGGGCCAATGATTTGGAGATTGGATATTTAAGCTCCGAAACAATGAATGCATTGAATATCGTCGCACGAATATGATGAACGAAGCGCCGTCGGGCGCGGAATTCAGATCAAACAACCTCTGTAAGCACCTAATTTTAAACAATAATATTCGACTAATGGTCGCAAAGGACCAGCTCTAGCATCACCAGACCTTGACCGATCAAAGCGCGGACCAGCATAAACGTTGGTTAAGAGAGGGTTTCATGGTCTGGTATATCGCCGCAATCGCTACAGGTTACGTCCTCGGATCCATTCCGTTTGGATTGTTGATCACACGGCTCGCAGGTTTGGGTGATATTCGCGCCATCGGTTCAGGAAACATCGGCGCGACAAATGTCCTACGCACAGGTCGCAAAGACCTGGCCCTGGCCACCCTGCTTCTCGATAGCTTCAAAGCTGGTTTGGCGGTCTATTTGCTGACGGTGATCAGTGGCGAGCGAAATGTTGGTTTGATTGCCGGCGCCTTCGCGTTCCTCGGTCACTGTTATCCCGTATGGCTAAACTTCAAGGGTGGAAAAGGGGTCGCGACCTATGCAGGTCTGCTTGTCTTTGCCTCCCCCCTTGCTTTGGCGGTTGGAGCGCCGATTTGGTTGGGGCTATTTGCTTTGACGCGGATATCGTCCTTGGCGGCGTTGAGCGCTGCGGCTCTGGTTCCGATCGGCGCCTATTTGCTTGGTGAGACTCAATTTGCTGTTGGCACGTTGGCAGCGCTCAGTATTCTCATTTTCTGGAGCCACCGCGAAAACATCAAACGGCTCTTGAATGGAACCGAACCCAAATTTGGGAGTAAATCAAAATAGCACCCGCATCGGGGGGACTATCACACTCTGAAAAACTGGATTGGCTGCAACTTTCGCGCACACCGCGTATCGGTCCAGTGACGTTCTTTCAGCTGATCTCGCGCTATGAGTCTGCGCGCAACGTTCTGGATCATCTTCCGGAGATTTTTCGGAGCAAGCGGCCTCCGAAACTCCCTGCCCGGTCAGACATAGAGTTAGAATGGGAACGCCTGAACGCCCTGGGCGCGGATTTGATTTGCGCGGTCGAACCCTCATTTCCTGCTCTGCTCAAACAACTTAACCCTCCGCCGCCTGTCTTGAGCGCGCTGGGGTCGCTTGAATTGGCCTCTCGAAGAACGATTGCAATTGTGGGCGCACGGCAAGCTTCGGCACTCGGTCGGAAAATTGCGCGCGACCTCGCTCATGATCTCTCAGAATCTGGGTTCGTTGTCGTATCCGGCCTCGCCCGTGGAATTGATGGGGAGGCCCACGCCTCCAGCCTTAAGAACGGGAC
Organism: uncultured Hyphomonas sp.; assembly: GCA_964400185.1. GTDB lineage: Bacteria > Pseudomonadota > Alphaproteobacteria > Caulobacterales > Hyphomonadaceae > Henriciella. The sequence continues at coordinate 4,578 of CAYNUI010000080.1, read as the reverse complement.
GGTGGCGGTTCTAGGGGGCGGCATCAACCACATTTACCCGCCACAGCACAAAGAGCTTTACGAAGCCATCGCGAGCAAGGGGCTGATCTTGAGCGAAAACCCATTTGACCATCGCGCCTCGGCGCGCGACTTTCCTCGTCGAAACAGGATCGTGACGGGAGTATCAGAGGGCGTCATTCTTGTTGAAGCCGCTGAACGCTCTGGCTCCCTCATTTCTGCGCGCACGGCCCTAGAGCAAAATCGCGAAGTGTTTGCGATTCCGGGCTCACCGCTGGATCCAAGATATGCGGGCTCCAATCGCATCCTTAGAGAGGGCGCGACATTGATCCGAAATGCAGATGACGTGATTGAAGCGTTGTCTTCGCCTCAAATCGGAGTGGCCCGCGCTCCTGATCCTCGCCCGTATGAAGACGAAGAACTCTCTTCCGCAGATCTCCCAGCTTCTCAGCTCAAAGATGTAGAGGCAGCGCTAACGCTATCTCCAGCGCACATCGAAGACATCGCCGCAGCTGCAGGAATTGGCGTTCCACGATGCGCTGCAATCCTAGTCGAGCTGGAATTAGCCGGCATTGCGCGGACCTATTCCGGAGGCATGGCGTCGCTCGCCGTTTGAAGTAGCGACGCAGCGAAGACACATGTGACTGACATTTCTAAGACTTCACGGCCTCGTCGGCTGGACGCTGGGGTGGGCACAGCTTATGCGATTAGGAGCTAAGTGTTGCGGAGTTGCAGAATGCACAAATGGACCAGTATTTTCCTGTTTGCTGCTTCCGCCGCTTTTTCACCCACAGTTGTGGCGCAAGATGCTGCCCCAATCGGGGCTACTCCCGAAGCGGAAACCGTAACTGAACGTCCAAAAGTGATCTTGGATGCCGACAGTATCTTTGCCAACGATGCAGAGAACACAGTCATTGCGGAAGGCAATGTTGAGGCGAAGTATGAAGGCCGGGTGTTGCGCGCGGATCGGCTGACCTATGATCGCAACACAGATCGCGTTCGCGCTGAAGGAAATGTCGTCATCATCGATGTCGATGGGTCAGAGACCTACGCTACGGAAATCGAAACAAACAGTAATCTTGCTGACGGTTATGCGATTGGATTTTCGACGCGGACAGCTGAAGGCGGGGTCGCGGTTGCTGAATCTGCTGTGACAACGGCCGAGGGATTCAGCGCCCTCGAGAAAATTGTCTACACGTCTTGCGAAGTCTGCGACGAGAACGACAATCCCACGTGGGCACTACGTGCACGACGGGCCGTGATCGACCAAGAGTCTCAGATGATGTCCTATCGCGATGCAGTGGTTGAAATTGCTGGTATCCCGGTGGTTTATCTACCATTCTTCGCTCACCCAGATCCCGGTTCGGAACGTCGATCCGGCCTGCTGCCCCCGGATTTTGGATCATCATCGAAGCTCGGACTGTTTTATCAGCAACCCTACTATTGGGCGATCTCGCCTTACTCGGATCTGACAATTTCCCCGCGGGTCATGTCGAAAGTGAATCCGCTTGTCGAAGCGAAATACCGAAAGCGCTTTTGGTCGGGCAATTTGCTCATCAATACGAGCTTTACGAATGAGTCGGAGTTCGACTCAGATGGCGAAAAGTTCGGTGAAACCGAATGGCGCGGTCACATCTTCGCGGAGGGTGGATTTCAGGTCCGTCCAGGGTGGACGTGGGGCTTCGCGGTCGAAGAAGTAAGCGATGACCTTTATACACGTCGCTATGATATCGACGGTGAAAACGATCCGCGTGGGCTTTATGCGGGCCAGCCGCGTTACTTGCTGAATCAGCTGTACACACGAGCGCAAGGCCAAGATTGGTATTTTGATAGCTCGATCCTGACGTTCAAAACCAACCGCGACAATGATACTGACGATCGACTTCCACGAGCGCTGCCATTGGCATTTGGTGAGAAGCTCTATGATTTTGGCGATTACGGAATGGTTGCGGTTTCTGGGTCGACAGCCGTTCTCGATCGAGAACTCGGCATCGATAGTTATCGTGCGTCAGGTGGATTTGATTGGAACGTCAACCGAGTCCTGCCAGGAGGTGTCTTGCTAAATCCTTTCGCAGAGGGCCGGTTAGACTATTATGACTTAAGCGATACGCCGAGCGGCGTTACGGAAGTTACTCGCGGAGTTGCGACAGTCGGCTCTAGGGTATCATATCCGTTGTTCCGTCCAGGAAAGAATATCGACTTCATCGTCGAACCCGAAGCCATGGTTGCTTATGGTAGCTCTGGGACCAACAATCCGGACATCCCGATTGAAGACAGCCTCTTTTATGAGCTGGATGAGACCTCTTTGTTCGAAGCCAATGCGGCGTCGGGTTTTGATACCTATGAGGGTGGCAGCAAAGCCTCTCTTGGAGCTTCGGTCACGGCCCGGTGGAAGAACGGAATGTCTATTTCCGCACTTGGCGGGCGTAGATGGCGCGACATGTCTGATCCAGTTTTCGATATCGGCTCTAATTTGGATGGAACCGTATCGGATTGGGTCGCTGGCGTGTCAGCAAAGTTCGGCAGACCTCTTCAAATAGAGACGCGCGTTCGGTTGGATGACGAAGATCTCGCGATCAACCGTATTGATGCACGGGTTGTAACGAACTTTTGGCGACTACGCGGGCGAGCGAGGTACTACAGAATTAGCGGCGATGTCACGAATTTTGGATTTGATGATGAAGGGGTCCAGCTTACGGGAGACCTACGTCTGACTGATAATTACTACATGTTGTTCAGTTTAAACCGAGACCTTTCGGGACGTGTGAACCAAAACGGCGTGCAAACCGATCCCAGAGACATTCGCCAAACTCTCGGACTCGCTTACGAAGATGATTGCTCACGCTTTGAAGTGTCGTTTCAACGCTCTGAAGCCGTCGACCGATCACTCGGGCCAACCGATTCGATCCTGTTCCGTTTCTCATTAAAGACGATTGGCGGGCTTGGTTCCGGCGATGTCGACTGATATTTCTTCGCAGTCCTGACACATTGCAGCCATGTGCGTTGCGCATTGTTCAGCAGACGTTATTGTTTCGGCTGTTAGACGGGTCTCAAAGAGTCCGCAGGAGATAGAGTATGTTACGCACATTGGCGATGTCATCCGTGATGGCGCTCTCCACTTTCGCGCTCGCGCACGGTCAGGAAGCCCCTGCTGGCGATCCCGTTGCGCAACAAATTGAAGGCGTCATCGCAGTTGTGAATGATGATCCAATTTCCTTCACGGATGTTCGCCAACGCGCCCAATTATTGCTGCTAAGTCTCGGCGGTCGTCAGCCGACGCCCGAGCAAATTCAACAAGTTACGGCGCAAGCCCTTGAGCAATTGATTGACGAGAAACTGCAATTGCAGGAGGCCGCTGAGTTTGAAGTCGAAATTTCGGATGGTGAGATCGCCGATTCAATCAATCGTCTGGCCCAGCAATCTGGTTTGACGCGCGACTCGCTCGTTCAATCATTGCTACAATCCGGTGTAAATCCGACGAGTTTGGAAGAGCAAACACGCGCTGACATTGCTTGGCGCCGTATCATGAGCGGCCTTTATGGGTCGCGTATTCGAATCTCCGACAACCAAATTCAAGAGCAGTTAAATCGCCTGCGCGCCGATGCGAAGAAAGAACAATATCTCGCCTCCGAGATCTTCCTTTATGCGCCAACCCCAGAAGATCAGGAACAGGCCTTGGCAGCAGCGAATTCTATCCTGCAGCAGTTAGAACAGGGCGCGCCATTTGACGTAGCTGCGCAGCGCTTTTCAGCTGCCCCAACCGCCGCGACAGGCGGAGATATGGGGTGGATCGTGCTCGACGATATTGATGATGCTCGCAAAGGCGCGATGCAGGCGCTCACCGGCCCAGGCTTCACGCCCCCTGTTGTGGTGGAAGATGGGGTCTATTTGATCAGTGTTCGGGCGAAACGAGATCCTTCAGAGTCGACGACGGTCGTCGACGTCACCCGCCTCTCGGTCAATGACGGTTCAGAAGCCTCGCTGAAGGCAGCGGTCGATCAGATCTCTGATTGCAGTGAAATCGAGGCCGTCGCTGAAGCCGATGAAAACCTCCGCAGCGTCGCTCTGTCAGACCTAAACGTGGATGACCTCGGACAAGAAGGTAAAACCATGGTTCTGACCACTGAGATTGGTCAGGCGACAGATATCTTCGCGCAGTCCGGCACTTTGGCGGTCATGTATGTTTGCGATCGGCAGGATAATGTTGAAGCCATGCCAAGCCGGGATCAAATCGAAGACCGCTTGTATAGCCAGCAACTCGGCATGATCTCCGAACGCAGCCTTCGCAATCTTCGTCGCGAGGCGACGATTATCCGTCGTCAGTAACTCCTTTGACCCATTCGCCACCGCCTCTGGTCGTCACAATGGGCGACCCGGCCGGTTGCGGGCCGCAAATCACAATCGCGACATGGAACGCCGTGCGCGTATCGGGTGGGCGGCCCTTTTTCGTTGTCGGCGATCCACGGCTCTATGAAGACAAGCTTCCCGTCGAAATCATCGAACATCCATCGACAACCGAGAGCGTATTCAGCAAGGCGCTTCCTGTTCTGCCGATCACAATTGATCAGTTTGACGACCTCG
>CAYNUI010000079.1:6601-10316 GCA_964400185.1 uncultured Hyphomonas sp. | reverse complement strand
CCGATATGAAGAAGCTGATCGCCTACTCATCTGTGGCGCATATGGGCTTTGTGACGCTCGGCATTTTCTCGTTCACTGAGATCGGCGTACAAGGCGCGATCTTCCAAATGCTCAGCCACGGTCTGATCTCCGGCGCGCTCTTCTTGATTGTGGGCGTCGTCTATGACCGCATGCATACACGGGACATTGCCGCCTATGGCGGTCTGGTTCACCGGATGCCGGTTTATGCGACCCTGTTCATGCTGTTCACCATGGCGAATGTCGGTCTGCCGGGCACCAGCGGCTTTGTCGGCGAAATCCTGACCATGGTCGGTGCGTTCCAGGCGAACACATGGGCAGCGGCGGGCGCAGCGCTCGGCGTGATCTTCTCAGCCGTTTACATGCTGACCCTGTATCGCCGGACCGTGTTTGGCGAGATTACCAATCCAGAGCTCGAGGACATTGAAGACGTCAATGTCAAAGAGCTGATCTGTCTGATCCCATTGGCGATTGGTACGATCTTGCTCGGGGTGCTGCCGAACTTGATTTTCGATATTACGCGTGAGTCTTCTCTTCACGCCCTCGCCCAGCTGGCGGGAGGATAAGCGATATGTTTGACCTTGAAGCCATTCTAACCACGATCGCACCAGAGCTGCTCCTCGCAGGAGCTGGCCTTCTTGGTGTGACCGTGGGTGCGTTCCTCGGCGACCGTTTCAACAGCCTGTCCTTTAAGTTTGGGGCGCTTGTCCTGTTCGCTGCTGCCGCGCTGAGCGGCTACTATTGGGAAGGCGGCCGCGCCTTTGATGGTCTGGTAGAAACCTCCAGCTTTGCGAACTTTGCCAAAGTCGTGAGCTTTATCTGCGGCGGTATTGCGCTCCTGATGGCGGAGGGTTTCCTGCGTCGTCACGAGACCATGCGGTACGAGTATTCGCTCCTGGTCATCTTTGCGGCACTTGGCATGGGGATCATCCTCTCCTCGACCAATTTCATGACGCTGTATCTGGGCATCGAAACGCTCAGCCTGTCCTCATACGTACTCGCCTCCTTCCACCGGGACAGCCCTCGGTCGGCCGAAGCGGGTCTGAAGTATTTCGTCCTCGGGGCGCTGGCCTCAGGGCTTCTGCTCTACGGGATGTCGCTGGTTTATGGCTTCGCAGGCAGCACCAGTTACGAAGTCGTCGCTGAAGCGGACACCAGCATGGGGCTCTTGTTCGGTATGGTCTTGATGATTACCGGCCTCGCCTTCAAAGTCTCCGCCGCGCCAATGCACGTCTGGACGCCGGACGTCTATGAAGGCTCACCTAGCCCTGTGGTCGCGTTTTTTGCGACGGCTCCGAAAATGGCCAGCATGGTCGTGTTTGCGATCATTCTTTTCACCGCCTTCCCGCAAGCCATGGCGTTTGAGAATTGGCAGCTGATTGTTGGGATTATCGCGGCGGCCTCTATGATTATCGGCGCGTTTGGCGCGCTGCCGCAGACCAATTTGAAGCGTCTGCTGGGTTACTCTTCCATTGCCAATATGGGCTATGCCTTGGTGGCGATCGCAGCAGGCGTTCAGTATGGCGCAGGCTCTCTCCTGATCTTCATGACGGCTTATGTCATCGCCTCACTCGGCCTTTTCGGCGGCGTCCTCTCTATGCGCCGTGAAGGTGGTATGGTGGAAGACATCAATGAGCTAGCGGGTCTGATCCGTCGCCAGCCGGGTCTCGCGACAGCGCTCACGGTGCTCTTGGTTTCAGTCTCAGGCTTCCCGCTTGCGTTTGGTTTCCTCGGTAAGCTCGCCGTGCTGGAAGCAGGCTGGGATGCCGGGCTCTTGCCGCTCATCATCATCCTGGTTCTGAGCTCTGTGATTGCGATGTATTACTATCTGCGCATCGTCAAAATCATGTGGTTTGACGAGCAGGCTGAGAATTTCGAGCCGGTCGATGGTTGGGTGACGATGACCGTCTATGTGACAGCGATTGTCAGCGTGGCATTGCTGATCTTTGTTAGCCCCGTCAGTGAACTTGCTGCATCAACGGCTGCGAGCCTGATCTCGTGATCTCAAGCGCGCCAGTTTACTGGTTTGATGACATAGACAGCACCAGCGAAGAGGCCAAACGCCGCGCCCGTTCCGGAGATACGTCCCCGGTTTGGATTGCCGCACGAGAGCAATTGGCTGGGCGCGGGCGGTTAGGTCGGCAATGGATCTCGCCGGTTGGCAATCTCTATTCGACTGTTTTGTTTCCTGAGCCTGGGGGGCTGGCGCAAGCCGCGCGTGTGCCCTTCGCGGCGGCGCTCGCGGTCCGCGATGCCTGCGCGAAAACGGTTCCCGGGCTCGAGCCTCAGCTCAAATGGCCGAATGATGTGCGCGTTGATGGCGCGAAACTGAGCGGTATGCTGACGGAGTCGGGCGAAACCAATGGCGTAATTTGGATCGCGCTTGGCATGGGGGTGAACGTCCGCTTCGCCCCCGATATCGGGGATCAGGCAACGACCTGTTTGCAGGCGCTCGGTGCGAACCCAGCTTTGGAGCCGGAACATGTGCTGGATGTGCTTCGTGAGGAACTTGAGCGTCGCATCAGCCAAGCGCGCGACAGTTTTGAAACGCTCTTAGAAGACTGGCTGAAACATGCGGATGGTTTTGGTCAAACGGTCGAAGCCGGACCGCCCTCAGATCGGGTGAGCGGTGTTTTTGAAGGGCTCGCGGAGGATGGCGGTCTCATCCTGCGTTTGCCGGACGGGCAAAGACAGACCATAAGGGCCGGTGATGTAGATTTGGTAAGGCAGGTGGATTGATGCTTCTCGTCATTGATGTCGGCAATACGAACACAGTTTTTGCGCTGCATAGCGGCACCGAATGGGTGTCGAGTTGGCGTAGCGCGACCGATGCGACCCGCACGGCGGATGATCACGCAGTTTGGCTCGGCACCTTGATGCGCATGGAGGGCTTGGAGCTTTCCGCGATTGACGGTTGCATCATCTCGACCGTGGTGCCGCAGGCGAAGTTCAACTTTCGTAACCTCTCGCGCCGCTACTTTGATGCCGAACCGATCTTCGTCGGAGACGCCGATGTCGCGCTTGGTGTACCGATCCGGATCCGTCGCCCCGAACAGGTAGGGGCTGACCGCCTGGTCGCCGCGATTGGGGCGCATCAGCTCTATACGGGCGCAAAGATTGTGATCGATAGCGGCACGGCCACGACGTTCGATATTGTCGGGCCGGATGGCGGCTTTGAGGGCGGGATTATTTCGCCCGGCATCAACCTCTCGATGCGGGCCCTGCATGATGCTGCGGCGCAGCTCCCGCGGATCGCAATCCAGAGACCACCGAGTGTGATTGGGCAGGACACGGTTTCGGCCATGCAATCCGGCGTCTTCTGGGGCTATGTCGATCTGATTGATGGTTTGGTCGCGCGCGTCCGTGACGAATATGGCGCGCCGCTGACGGTAATTGCCACAGGTGGCGTTGCGTCACTCTTTGAAGGCGCGAGCAAAGCGATAGATCATTTCGACCAGAGTTTGATGGAAGTAGGCTTGTTGGAAGTCTATCGCCGTAACAAGAAAGACTGATCGGGGCGCATGGGCGATACAAAAGACGCGGAACTCGTTTTCCTGCCGCTTGGCGGATGCGGCGAGATCGGCATGAACCTGAATGCTTATGGCTATGGCCCAGCGCATGACCGGCGCTGGATCCTGATTGATGTCGGCGTCACGTTCGGCGGCGACGATACGCCCGGTATTGATCTCATCACGCC
>CAYNUI010000079.1:0-6501 GCA_964400185.1 uncultured Hyphomonas sp. | reverse complement strand
GGATCGCTCACCGGGCGGGTCGCGGTGACCACCTTCGCGTCCAATGTCGCCCGCGTGGCAAGCGTCATCGAAGCGGCCCGCCTGGCCGGACGGAGCGTGTGCCTGGTTGGACGCAGTATGCACAAGATCACCGATGCGGCGGTTGCAACGGGCGTGATCCAGGACCTGCCGGACCTGATCAGTGAGGATCAAGCCGGAAGCCTGCCGGATGATAATCTCTTATTCCTCTGCACGGGCTCACAAGGTGAGCCGCGCGCCGCGCTTGGCCGGATTGCGCGGGATGATCATCGCCATATCAGCCTCGGGGAAGGGGACACGGTCATCTTCTCAAGCCGCGTCATTCCGGGCAATGAGAAGGGCATTTTCGACATGCAGAACGCCCTCGCGGAGAAGGGCGTGCGCATCATTACCGATCGAATGACAGATGGCCCGATCCATGTTTCAGGCCACCCAGCACGCGATGAACTGCGCCGCATGTATCAATGGGTGCGCCCGAAGATCTCCGTTCCTGTACACGGTGAGCGTCGTCACATTGTCGAACATGCCGCCTATGCCAAGAGCCTTCAGGTCAGCCAGGCCGTGACCCCTCGCAATGGCGATCTCATCCGTCTCGCGCCGGGAGACGCGAAAACGATCGATATGGTGCCGAATGGCCGTCTCTATCTCGATGGCAGCCGCTTGGTGCCCGCTGAAAGCGAAGGCATTAAAGAGCGCCGGGCATTGTCCAATTGGGGCTATGTCAGCGTCGCCATCGCAATCGATGAGAATGGCGAAGTGGTCGATGGTCCGCTCCTTGCCGCCCGAGGTTTGTCTGAGATGGATGGTAGCACGGCGGATGAAAGCCTGATTGATGTCGACGAAGCGGCGGAAGAAGCGATCAATGGCCTGAAGCGCCGCAGACGTTTTGATGACGAGGAAGTTGAGCGCGTGCTCGGCCGCGCGGTCAAAAAGGCGTGCGAGAAGACGTTCGGTCGCAAGCCCATCGTCGATGTGAGTGTGCTAAGGGTCTAATCAAGGAGTTTCCCGATGAGCAAAGACTTCAAGATCGGACCGCTAAACCATGTCGGCGTCGCTGTGCCGGACATTGAGGAGGCGATGGACACCTATCGCACGCTCTATGGCGCCACCGATATCACTGAGCCATTCGACATGCCGGCGCAAGGCGTAAAGGTTTGCTTCGTCAACTTGCCCAATAGCCAGATCGAACTCATCGAGCCTTTGGACGAGAACAGCCCGATCCACAATTTCATCCAGAAGAATCCAAAAGGCGGACAGCATCATGTCTGCTTTGAAGTGGATGATATCAACGAGACGGTGACCGTCATGAAAGAACGCGGCGCGACGGTCTTGGGCGAGCCGCGCATTGGGGCGCACGGAACGATGATCATCTTCATTCATCCAAAGAACTCAAATGGCGTTCTGGTCGAGCTGATGGAAAGCCCGAAAGACGGACACCACTAATGGATCTGGTTGGCGGCATCGTCGTTTTCATCATCTGCTGGTGGGTGAGCTTTTTCTGCGTGCTTCCAATTGGGGTGCAAGGCCAATTTGAGGATGACGGGACAGTGGTTGAGGGAACAGAAGAGGGCGCGCCGAAAGAGCCTATGCTTAAGAAGAAAGCGCTCTGGGCAACCATCGGTGCGGTCGTGTTGACCGCGCTTGCGCACTTCCTTGTGGTGCCTTGGTTAGCGGCGTCCTAAGTGATCGATCAGCTTCGAAAAAATGGCGACGCCCTCTTTCAATTGAGCAGGGTCGATAAACTCATTCGGTTTATGCGCTTGATCGATGGAGCCGGGACCACAAATCACGGCGGGCAGACCGGCTGCGTAGAATTGGCCAGCCTCCGTCGCATACGAGACCGCCCGCATCGCATTATCGCCTGTAAGCGCCCGGACGAGACGGTCGGCGGCATTGTCCGGCTCGGGGGCGAGATAGGGCACATTTGAAATCTGATTGACCTCGACTCGGCACTCGGGGAAGGCCGCGCGAAGCCGCTTATCCGCAGCGTCTGCAGCTTCGTAAAACGGCGCCAAGATTTCATCGGGATCAAATCCAGGCGGGCAGCGCAGATCAAATCCAAAGTGACAATGGCGGGCGAGGATGTTGTGCGCTGTGCCGCCTTGAATCTCTCCAATCGTGAGGGTCGGGTAGGGCGGGTCAAACGGCGAGTCTTTATCGCCTTGCTTGGCCAAATCCCGCTCGATCCCCCGCAAGATCGCCATCAGGTCGACGGCCTCTCCGTTTGCGGAAATGCCAAGATGCGGCAGGCTTGAATGCGCCTCATGGCCATAGACATCGACCTCAGTGACCATGATGCCTTTGTGGCCTGAAACAGTTTGCCAGAGTGACGGTTCGCCAACCCAGACCGCGTCAGGTCTTGCCCCCTGCGCCACGATGCGTTCGATCATGGCGGGTGCACCTTGGCAGCCAACTTCCTCGTCATAAGAGAACGCAAAATGGATCGGCTTATCCAGCTTGAGTTTGGCGAAGTTCGGTGCAAACACCAGGCAGAGCGCGACAAAGCCCTTCATGTCCGAAGTGCCGCGGCCATAGAGCAGACCATCTTTCTCGGTCAGTTCAAATGGGTCGGTGTGCCAATCCTGACCATCGACCGGAACCACATCTGTATGCCCCGAAAGTACAATCCCACCCGGTGCATCTGGTCCAATCCGAACCCAGAGATTGGCCTTGGTGCCTTCTTCATTTGCGATCCGTGTGCAGATAGCGCCAAGGTCAAGCATTTGCGCCTCGACCCAGTCAATCAGATCGAGATTTGAGAGCCGAGAAGTCGTGTCAAAGCTGACTAATTTAGCCAGGATATCGCGAACAGATGCGTAGGAAGACATACCGTGCTCTACCATGATGATGGTCTAAGTCAGTAAGATAATGTGCGAGCGCGTTAGTTTGGTTCCAACCGCCCAAATATTGCCGCTGCATCTTGATCTACGGATGAATCATTGGTGTTCACGGTTGGATACGGACTGGACCCTGCTTCCCCAGCAAGACCGACGCTGTTGTTTGGCCCGACGGTAACGTCGCGCAGGGTATCGAATCCTGTTCCGCCCAAATATGTGAATCCCAGCACTTGGCTTAGGTCGGCCGACCAGCGGATGAGAATGCCGTCCTTATTGCCGCCGAAGAAAGACTGAAATGACGCGGCTGTTCCCGGCACGTCGTTCGAGAAGGTCGATCCCGTTACCAGGATTGTTCCATCGCTCAAAATATCGACGCCTTCCAACTCTTCTGCCGAGGAGCCTCCAAAGAAAGATGAGGCAACGAGAGTCTGGCCATCAGCAGAAATAATCGACACGAAGCCGTCAGCGGTACCGCCTGCGAAATTTCGAGAGAATCCATTCGGAGTGGTTGGGAAGTCGGTCGAGTGGGTTGCACCGATAATAACTGGTCGTCCTTGACCATCAATGGCGAGTGCGTTGGTCTCGATAAATTCTGAATCGCTACCGCCCAGGTAAGACATCCATTCCAATTGGAATGTGGCGCCTAGTCGAGCGATGACCATATCCTCGGCGCCGCCGGCATTCGGTTGAAAGACGTTCGCAGTCGTCGCCACATCGGATGCGTTTTCGTTGAAGGTGAAATAGGTGCCTTGGAAAACACCATTGTTTTCGATGACTTGGACCATGCCGAGTGGCTCGTTCGCGCCCGTGCTTGTGCCCCCCATATAGGTCGCGTACTCGACGCTGGATCCATCTTCGGAAATGACCGCGTAAACGGCATCGGTTGTTCCCAGCCTAGAAGTGCGAATGGCGTTGGGTGTGATATGCGGGATAGTGTCCTGGATTCCAACAAAGCCAATATGAGTCCGGCCCTGAGAATCGACATCCATATTGCGAATGAATCCCGCGCCATTGCCTCCAAAATACGTCGCCCACAGCAAGCTCCGGCCATCGAGAGAAAATTTTGCTATGAACCCGTCTTGCTGGCCATAGAGACTGTTGGGTGCGCCGTCGCCCGCGAAGTTCGGCTGCAATGAACCCGCCGTGGTCGGCAGCAAATCGCCAGCGCGTCCAGCTATGATGATTCCTGGATTTGGGCCGCTTTCGTCGATTTCAATTGCATAAGCGCGATCATGGTTAGGTCCGCCAAAAGCAGTGCTCCAGAGGTGTTGTCCCGAAGGGCTGAACTTGGAAATGAATGCGTCGGCTGTCAGGCCGTTCCCGGAGGAGGTTCCACCGCTCAAATCTAGGCTCGTGTCGAACGCGTTCGGGTCCGGAAAGGGGAATGTGTCTGTTGAAAGAGCGCCGGCGATGTACATTGCTCCGCTTGAGTCAAAAGCGACGCTTCGAGACGCCGTTTCTTCCTGTTGTGCGGGTACCCCCTCGAGAAAACCCAGAAGCACGATGTCAAATCCATTGATTGCATTGCTTGGCGTCGTTGGGGTTGAATTTGGGGGCGGTGAAGACGTTACTGGCGGATTCTGAATGGTCGGGGTGGACGCTCCGCCTCCACCCCCGCCGGAGCACGCAGAAAGAACCGCCGAAAGTGCGACCGCTGTTACTTTGATAAATACCTTGGTCTGCATAGCGCTACGTCCCTATTACGATTACTCTGCCTGAAGCCACGAAAGTCTCGATAAAGTCCGACAAAGAGAAGTCGAGTCTTCAGATCCATGCTATCCACTTGTTAATAATGAAACTATGAACCGAGTGTGACAGAAATTCCAGCGCCCGGCTTCGCTCTTGACTTTGGTCGTGAGAACGCGGCACCAAAACAGGCTTAGGAGTGCGTTGGATGGCTCGATTATTGTCTCACAAGTACGCGATTTGGGTACTGCTTGCCTTACCGCTGCCATGGATGGTGTATTATCAACTCTACGTGACTGAGCAGTATGGCTTCTTCTTCTATTGGACAGGAGCCCTGAGTGGCATCTTCGCGATTGCGAGTCTCGCCATCACGCCGTTAAATATGCTGTTTCCCAAAGCGCCGTGGCGATTATGGGTGACACGGCAACGTCGATACTTAGGCCTCGCCGCTTTCGGGTACGCGTTAGCGCATGTCGCCTATTGGCTCACCAAAACAACGATCATGGGGCTTATAGAGAGTTTTATCGACCCAGTTCTAGCGATTGGCTGGATCAGCGTGTTCATCTTTGCTGCGCTCGCGATCACGTCGAATAATTGGAGCGTTCGAAAACTTGGACCGAATTGGAAGAAGCTCCAGCGATGGACATATTTGGGGACCTTCCTGGGCCTGGTGCATTGGTTCTGGGCGCTAAAATTCCCGCTTGAGGACACGCTAATTTATGGCGGGGTTTTCATCGTGCTTATGATGTTCCGGCTCGCCTATCTGCGTCCAAAAACGACCTGATATCGTTTTGAGTATCGATCCGTCCCCTTATAATGGCGAGTATGACTATATTATCGTTGGGGCTGGGTCGGCAGGGTGCGTGGTGGCCAATCGGCTTTCAGAAAACCCAAAAACGAAAGTCTTGCTCTTAGAAGCTGGCGGCCATGATCGCTGGATCTGGTACCATATACCCGTCGGCTATCTCTTCGCCATCGGGAATCCACGTTCGGACTGGATGTTTGAGACTGTGCCTCAGCCCGGACTAAACGGGCGAGCATTGAACTATCCGCGCGGCAAAGTCATTGGCGGTTCGTCTGCGATCAATGCGATGATCAGCATGCGTGGGCAAGCGGCCGATTATGATGCCTGGGCAGACACCGCTGGCGCCGAATGGGGATGGGACGCCGTGCTGCCGGAATTCCGCGAGATAGAAGACCACTTTCTCGGCTCTGATTCGCATCACGGGACGGGCGGTGAATGGCGTGTTGAACCGTCTCGCGTGAGCTGGACCGTGCTGGACGCGGTTCGCGAGGCGGCTGTGGAAATGGGCGTGCCTGCGCTTTCAGATTTCAATACGGGCGACAATGAGGGCGTCAGTTACTTCCATGTCAATCAGAAGGCCGGTCGGCGCTGGTCTGCGGCGCGAGGATTTCTCAAACCCGCCTTGAAGCGACCGAACCTGCGCCTACAGACCGTCGCTCTGATCGACCGGGTTGAGATGGAGAGCGGGCGCGCCACTGGCGTCAGGTTCCAATTGGGCGAAGCGAGCTTTGTCGCAAAAGCCAAAGCGGAGGTTATTCTCTGTGCGGGCGCGATCGGCAGCCCACAAATTCTACAACGCTCCGGCGTCGGCCCGCATGAGACACTGCAACGCGCGGGCGTGAAAACACGGATTGATCGGCCGGGGGTAGGTGCGAACCTGCAAGACCATCTGCAGCAACGTGCGATCTATAAAGTTGAGAATGTCACCACGCTCAACCAGACCTATTATTCGCTATTCGGCAAGGCAGGGATGGGACTCGACTATTTGCTGCGCCGGCGCGGGCCGCTGACCATGGCACCGTCGCAGTTGGGTCTGTTTACCCGCTCCTCGCCCGAACATGATCGCGCAAATATTCAATTCCACGTTCAGCCGCTCTCCTTGGATAAGTTTGGCGATCCGTTGCACCGCTTTCCTGCGATTACGGTGGCCGCGTG
>CAYNUI010000078.1:8279-10372 GCA_964400185.1 uncultured Hyphomonas sp. | reverse complement strand
ACCGGCGGCGACCGTCGCGATGAAGGCGGTATTTCAGTCTTCATCGTCGACAAAGATGCTGATGGCGTCACAACGCGCGACTATCCAACCGTAGACGGACGTCGGGCGTCAGAGGTTTATCTCGAGAACGTCTCGGTCGGCGCGGAGGCCCTGATTGGCGGCGAAGGCGAGGCTCTGCCTCTGATCGAACGCGTGGTCGACGAAGCCACCGCAGCGACCTGTGCCGAAGCTGTCGGCGCCATGGGTGTCGCGCATCAAATGACGGTTGAGTATTCGCGTCAGCGCAAGCAGTTCGGAACGCCGATCGGCAAATTCCAAGTCTTGCAGCATCGCATGGTCGACATGTTCATGGAGCATGAGCAATCGATCTCGATGACCTATATGGCGACCCTGAAATTGGATGAAGATTCAGTTGAGCGCAAAAAGGCTGTGTCAGCGGCGAAAGTCCGCATCGGTCAGTCTGGTCGCTTCGTCGGTCAGGAATCGATCCAAATTCACGGCGGCATGGGCATGACCGAAGAACTGGCTGTTGGCCACTACTTCAAGCGCCTGACCATGATCGACAATGAGTTCGGCAATGTCGATCACCATATGCGCCGCTATACCAGCCTCAGCGCAACAGATTTGAAGGCCGCAGCCGAGTAAGGCTTCGTCCTCATATTTGACAAAAGACCCTGTTGCACGTTTCAAGTGTAACAGGGTTTTCTTTTGCCTTGTGGAGGACAGTATGCACCGGACGGCACTCGCTTCGATTTCACTGCTCGCATTGAGCCAAATCTCTTGCGCGCAAACGCCGCCTCCGGCCCCCGCCACGCCGGCCACACCGCCTCCGCCATGTCAGGAAGAGGTCTATAAGCAGTTCGATTTTTGGGTCGGCGATTGGAGTGTCTCCACGCCGAATGGCACATTCGCAGGGACCAACAAGATTACCTCTGAACAAGGTGGTTGCCTAATCCTGGAGCGGTGGACGTCTGCTGGCGGTGGAACGGGGCAGAGCTATAATTTCTATGATCCGGCGACCGAAAAGTGGCGTCAGCTTTGGGTCGGGTTCGGTGTGATCATCGACTATGAAGGGGGCCTGACAGACACGGGATCGATGAAGCTCGCGGGGAAAATCACCTATGTGAGCAATTCTCAAACGGCGGACTTCACCGGCGAGTGGACTCCAAATGAAGACGGGACGGTCACCCAGCATTTTGAGCAGTATGACCCCGAAGCCGAGACCTGGAATGTCTGGTTCACAGGGATTTACACGCGGGCCGAGGCGGAAGACTAACTCGTCCAGTTCAGCTGAGCGATTAGGAGCGCGAACTGAAGCGCCCCGAGCATCGCGAACAAGGTTCGCCACTTCCAGGCTGAGAACCGCATCCACAAAAAGGCTAGCGCCGCCCCGACGCAGACCGTTTCAATGATCCCGCCGAGAAGGCCATTGCTCTGCGGATCCCAATAGGAAACCGGAGAGATAAACCGCCAATCCGTCAGCGGCCAAAAGTGGCGATGGGCATCTTCGGCATGTAGTGGGAAGTCCAAAGCAATGTGCAAGAGCGCGGCGGCCGCGAATACAAAGAGAAGGTCTCGGCGCCGCCAAACGGCGAGGGCGCACAACAGCCCGAATATCACAGCCGAGTTGGAGACCGCTCCAAGCGTTTGCCAGGGTTCGGTCCAATATTGGACGTTCCAAGTCTCATTTCCGCTCCAGCCCTGAAACCGGCTCCATGCGAAGAATACGAACATAGAGAGGTCTGGCGCGAGCGCGCCACCAATGACAACCCAGTTGCGCTTGGGCGCGTCTGGCTTCGCAAGTGCGGCGGACGCGATCAGCATATGGGCGACAGTGTTCATCTTCAGACTTTCGTCACAGGACCTAACGCGAGGCAAGTGGTGACAGCGATGATGGCGGCTGTAAAAGCAGAGCCAAAGATCAAAAGGAATTTGTCCATGTCCGTCATCAAGCTTGAGAAACAAGGCCCCATCGCAACCCTGACGCTGACGCGGCCGGACATGATGAACGCGCTTGGCCAAGAAGGCGACGGGGCTGAGGTTGCTGCCGCTTGTGCTGAGATTGAAGCGGATGCGAGCATTCGCTGCGCGAT
>CAYNUI010000078.1:4080-8179 GCA_964400185.1 uncultured Hyphomonas sp. | reverse complement strand
AGGTTGCTGCCGCTTGTGCTGAGATTGAAGCGGATGCGAGCATTCGCTGCGCGATTTTGACCGGGGAAGGTCGGGCTTTCTCTGCGGGGGGCGACGTCAAAGCCATGCGCGATCGTACCGGTGCATTTGCTGGGTCACCCTACAGCGTGCGCGAGGGGTATCGCCGAAACATCCACCGGATCGTGAAGTCGCTTTACAACCTCGAGACACCGCTCATCGCTGCAGTCAATGGCGCGGCCATCGGTCTCGGATGTGATGTGGCCTGCATGGCCGATGTTCGGATCGCCTCAGACAAAGCAAAGTTCGGCGTCACCTTTTTGAAGCTCGGCCTCATTCCAGGCGATGGCGGGGCTTGGCTCTTGCCGCGCATTATTGGCGCGAGTCGGGCGGCTGAGCTGCTCTTTACCGGCGATGTGATCGATGCGGCGACAGCGGCTGAGTGGGGGCTCATCTCCCGCGCTGTGCCCGGTGAAACCCTGATGGACGAAGCCATGGCGCTCGCCTCGCGCATGGCGCAGCAGCCGCCGCAAAGCCTGCGGGTCGCGAAAACCCTCCTGCGTCATGGCACAACGGCGAGCTATGACACGATTATGGAAATGTCGGCTGCGGCACAGTCTATGATGCACCATACCGAGGATCACATTGAAGGCGTCAACGCGATCCTCGAGAAACGCGCGGCGAAATTTGACGGCAAATAGGGTTAGAGCACTTTCGCGATCGTCATCCCCGCGAGGACTAAGCCGCCCACATAAGTGATCAGCGCCCCAATTGCTTTGAGGGCGTGGGGCTTTTCCAGCGTTTCGCAGATTAAAAACCCAATCGCGTGCAAGACGCGAGAGACCGTGATGGCGATGATTGTCCAAGAGACGATCGCGCCGAGGTCGCGGCCTTGATAAGCGAACCCGACAATTACGAAGAGGCCAATCAACAGAGCGGCATACTCTGCAGCATTTCCATGTGCCCGTTGCGCTTTGGCCATGCCGGATGTCGGGTCTAGTGGTGCGTTGTAGGCGATGGTTTTGCTGTTGCCGCGTTGAATGCTGGTCCAAAACGCCAGCAGCAAGGTTAGGATCACCAGACTGGCGGAACAGATCAAAATCGTTGAGTGCATTTTTCTTTAGCCTCCCTTTTATTTCGATTCAGTCTAAGGCGCTTTGGGATAGGCGCAAAGGAGACGGTGATGCGATCGGAGCGAACGCGACTCTCAACCGGGTCTGAGTTTGAGAAAACCATGGGCTACTCGCGCGCCATCGTTCAAGGCGATTGGTGCTTCGTGTCAGGTGTCACCGGCTACAATTATGAGACTATGGAGATGCCGTCGGCAGCGGCGGATCAGGTGCGCAACTGTTTTGAGACGATCAAAAAGGTCCTGACCGAAGCCAGCTTTGAAATGGAGGACATCGCCCGGGTTCAGTACACGATCGTGAATGCCGATCTGGTGCCCGAGGTGCGACCGATTCTGGAAGCGTATTTGGGTGAAATCCGTCCAGCGGCAACGATGGTGGTTGCAGGCTTGATCGAGGCGGAAATGCTGATCGAGATCGAGGTCACAGCTTTTCGCGGTTAAGGCAAACGTGTCTTCGATATACTGATGGCGACCAGCTGGCTTTGTGCGCGATTTGCAACGTAAATGCGCCCTGAAAGCCCAGGTGTGGCAATGGCGGCTTGGCTGAGCCCCAATCCAGTCTCGCCAGACGAACCAAGTTCAAAGCAATCGATTTGCTCAAAAATCTCGTCGCTCGATTTTACCAGGGCGATGCACTCGGAATGACGATCAGGGGCGAGCCATAAATCGTCTTGTCCGATCGGGATGCAACATGATGGCGTCAGGCTCGCGCGGGTTGGTGTGCAACGGCGTAGGGCTGTTAGCCCAGACAGATCTGGCGGGAGCCGGGACGCATCCAGTCGTTGCAGCACACCGCCGGCTTCCAGCGAAATAATGATCTGATCTTGATCCGCCCAAGAATAATTGGCGATGACCGGGCGACCTGCCGTTGCCACAGTATGATAAATGCGCGTGCCCGTTTGATCGATGATGTGGACAGAGTCATCGCTAAAGTTTGCGGAAAACAGGAGTTTGCGATGCTGGTCGAGGCAGATGCCGCTTGGGTTTGTCCCGACTTGAAGCGTGTGAATGATCTCCAGAGTCTCTTCATCGATGACGCACAGGAGACCGCGCTTTTCAGACGGATCTCGGCACGTCACCATAATCCGACGTTTGCCGGGCTTGAACGCGCCATTCCATGACATCCCGTAAGGGTCGCCTGGTAATGGGATGCTTTTGACTCGACCTTGCTCCGTGATGACATCAATCGTTCGAGCCCTTCGGCAGGCCACATAAGCGTATTCGCCCCCGCCGGCCGTGATCTCTATCGGGTCTTCATTCACCTTGATTTCGCGAAATGGAACGTCTTTACCTGGCTCGATCAAAACCACCTTGTTTTGATCGCTAAGCGCCGTCGCGATGTATTGAGAGGGAGAGGCGAATGACACCGCTGCGACAGCAGACGGCATGCCGTTTAAGTCAATTCGGCCTTCGATTTCGATATCATATTGTGCGGGCATCAATTCCATTCTTCCGTGCCCCGCTAAAGTGTAAGTGTGTTGTTTCGTTCGGCTCTATGACCTTATTTCCAAGGGAATTCTTGCCGGGCTAGAATGGCTTTGTCATTCTCAAGGCATCTCAAAACAGCCCATACTCTTTGCTTTTTTGGCCGGTCTGCTTACACAGCGGCTCGAATTGGAGCGATATGACCCATGCGGGACGGCGGACGGATAGCAGCAGCGATAGACGTATTGAGTGACGTTCTGGGGCGTCATCAACCAGTAAAAGTGGCGGCGCGGGATTGGGGCAAACGGGCGCGATATGCTGGATCCAAGGATCGTGCTTGGGTCTCCGGGCTGGTTCTAGACGCTCTACGAAAGCGAAATTCAATAGCGCACGCGATGGGGGATGAGAGCCCCCGCGGTCTCATTCTGGGGGCGCTTAGCTTTGCTTGGGGGTGGGACATAAGACGCATCGATGATGCGATGGATGAGCAACATGCGCCAAGTGCGATGACCCTCCAAGAGCGGGAACGACTCGTGATGGCCCCGGACGTTACGGCGGAGCCTCATATCGCGGGCGATTTTCCGGAATGGTTGACCCCGCACATGGTCCGTGCATTCGGTGAACATGCAGCGGTCGAAGGGCAAGCTATGGCCGTTCGTGCGGATGTCGATTTGCGCGTGAACACGCTGAAAGTAGATGCTGAAAAGGCAAGCGCGCCCCTGCGTAGCGCCAAAGCAGAGCCCTCAAGATTGCTCCACCATGCCTTTCACATTCCAGCGCGCGACCCCTCCCGCCGTGAGGCGAGCCTGGATAACATTCCGGCCTATTCAAAAGGCTGGGTCGAGGTCCAAGATGCCGGGTCGCAAATTGCGGCGGCGGCTGCTAACGCTCAAGCTGGCGAGCAGGTTCTCGACTATTGCGCGGGCGGCGGGGGAAAGACGCTCGCGCTAGCCGCTTCGATGAGCGGAAAAGGCCAGGTGTTCGCCTACGATATTGATGGACGCCGCCTCAGCGCCATCATCCCGCGCCTGAAGCGCTCAGGCGCGCACAACGTTCAACTGATGCATCCGAGCGAACCTGAGGCCATGGACGCCCTGAAAGGGCAGATGGACTGCGTTTTTGTCGACGCACCGTGTACCGGAACAGGGACGTGGCGGCGGCGCCCGGACACGAAATGGCGGGTCAAACCCAAATCGCTCGAAACCCGGATGGCTCAACAAGATGAAGTGCTCGACAAAGCAGCAGACTACGTCAAGCCGGGTGGACGGCTCCTCTACGCGACGTGCTCATTCCTTGTGGAAGAAGATGAAGACCGGGTCGACGCGTTCTTGGCGAAGACCCCAGGCTGGACGCAGGAAAACGCGGTTGAGCACGCCGCTGCAAGTGGACTGCTCACCGAAGAGGGCCTCGCTGTCATTCGCGCCGGGCAGGGGCCATCCGGGAGTGTCCGCCTGACGCCGAAGAGCGCTGGAACAGATGGTTTCTTCTTCGCCGTGCTTCGGCGGGAAAGTTAACACCGCTTAGCGAAATTACGCGCTTGATTTTGCG
>CAYNUI010000078.1:0-3980 GCA_964400185.1 uncultured Hyphomonas sp. | reverse complement strand
GTGCTTCGGCGGGAAAGTTAACACCGCTTAGCGAAATTACGCGCTTGATTTTGCGCCAAATTTAGCCGGGTCCGTTACGCCAGAGCGCGATAAGGGAGGACGGAAATGGCGGTCAGCACTCAAAATGGTGTCACAACACTTACGCCGACAAGCTGGAAGTGGTTTGTCGGGGCGGCGGGGATTTTCTTTTTCATTCCGCCATTCGGAATGCTGATTGCGCTCGTTTTTGTTCTGACCGGTGCCGGTGTTTTGCAACGCCTGACGTTGACCAAGGACGGGATTGCGATCCGAAATTGGTTCTCTGAGAAGACCTATGCTTGGAGCGATATCGAAGACTTTCGCATTCACAAAGTGAAGTCAGGTCTGATCACCGCCGCCAACATGGTGTCGTTCACCCACGCGGATAAGCAAGGCACGATGATGGGCAAAGCGGCGAAGCTCTTGGCCGGCGGCACCCATTCCATTCCAGCTGTCGGCATGAAGCCGCAAAAGCTCATTCAAATCATGATGGCCTATAAAACTGGTCACATCCCGCAGGATACACCCCAGGCAGAGCTTCCGGCCGCTCCCGCTGCGCCGATAACGGCCACTCAAATGCCGCGCCAGACGCAAAAAGTGGCGCGTCCACGTGCTGTTGCGGCGACCCCGCGCGCGCAGAAAAAAGCGGTATCAAAACCAGCAAATTTCGGTGGAACGCGGAAAGCCTCAACCCCGCTTGTTCAAGATGGTGGCGGTCTGTTTGGACGCCGCCGGTCTGACTCGCCTTTCCAATCCTGATTTGCCCTAGTTGAGCCCTGAGAGGGACTCAGCTAAAGGGCGACATGGCTGAACAGAAACACGAACGCGCGCTGATCATCGACTTCGGAAGTCAGGTCACCCAACTCATCGCCCGACGCCTCCGAGAGAGCGGTGTTTATTGCGAGATCCACCCCTTCAATAAGGTCGATGATGCCTTTCTATCGGTGTATGATCCACAGGCCGTCATTCTCTCCGGCGGGCCGGCGAGCGTCACCTGGGAGGATAGCCCACGGGTCCCCGATGTGGTCTTCACTTTAGGGGTTCCGGTGCTCGGCATTTGTTACGGCCAACAAGTCATGATGGAGCAACTCGGTGGCCGTGTGGAAAGCGGAACGAGCCGCGAGTTTGGACGCGCCTATATCGAACAAGTTGTGGGTGATCCCATTCTCGAAGGTCTCGATTTCGACGGAGTGGGGGAACAAGTTTGGATGAGCCATGGTGACCACGTCGCTGAAATGGCGAACGGATTTGAGGTGGTCGCGAAGTCTCCGGGCGCGCCTTACGCTGTTATCGCTGATCGAAAACGCCACTTTTATGGGACTCAGTTCCATCCGGAAGTCGTTCACACGGTCAGCGGCGCTCAAATGCTTCGCAACTTCACCCATGGCATTGCCGGGCTCAAAGGCGATTGGACCATGGCGGCCTATCGTGAAGAAGCGATCGAGAAGATTCGAGACCAAGTCGGCGATGGGCGGGTCATTTGCGGTCTCTCAGGCGGCGTCGACAGCTCCGTGGCCGCCGTGCTGATCCACGAAGCGATCGGCAGCCAGCTCACATGCGTTTATGTCGACCACGGCCTGATGCGGATGAATGAGAGCGAGCAGGTCGTGAACCTATTCCGCGAGCACTATAATATCCCGCTTGTACATGTGGATGCATCAGACCTGTTCCTCGGCGAACTCGCAGGCGTCAGTGACCCGGAGCGCAAGCGCAAAACCATCGGCAAGCTCTTCATCGACGTCTTCGAAGAAGAAGCCAAAAAGATTGGCGGAGCGGACTTCCTCGCCCAAGGCACGCTTTATCCAGACGTGATTGAAAGCGTCAGCGCGATTGGTGGCCCGTCGGTTACGATTAAAAGCCACCACAATGTCGGCGGACTCCCCGAACGTATGAATATGCAATTGGTTGAGCCCCTGCGCGATCTCTTCAAAGATGAGGTTCGAGCCTTGGGCCGAGAGCTTGGGCTTCCGGAGGCCTTTATCGGGCGTCATCCTTTCCCCGGGCCGGGTCTCGCGATCCGTATTCCGGGCGAGATCACGCGCGAGAAGGCGGACACGCTGCGCAAAGCCGACGCCATCTACCTTGAAGAGCTGCGCAATGCGGGGTTGTATGATCAGATTTGGCAGGCCTTTGCGGTGCTTCTTCCGGTCAACACAGTTGGCGTCATGGGCGATGAGCGGACCTATGAGAACGTCTTAGCGCTGCGCGCCGTCACTTCAACCGACGGCATGACCGCGGACTATTTCCCGTTCGAGCACGATTTCCTCGGCCGCGTCGCGACACGGATTATCAATGAGGTGAAAGGCGTCAATCGCGTGGTCTATGACATCACGTCAAAACCACCCGGAACCATCGAGTGGGAATAGGCGCTTAATAAACCGGCTCTGAAAGGTCGATCCCGGCCACGTCATAGCCGCGTTTCAAGTCATCGATATGCTTTGACATCCAGTCCAAAGCCGCCGCGCGGTCTTTGTTTGCGATCGCTTTGACGATCTCGCTTTGCGCTTTGTGGATGCGGTCTTTCGCGATCGGCGTCTTTTCGATGACGCGTGCGAGGCTCGCTTCGATCAGCAGATTGAGCGACTGAAGCATACTCAAGAGCACGCGATTGTTGAGGCCGTTGGCAAGTGATTGGAAAAAGTCAAAAGCGGCCCGAACGATCTCATCGTGATCGCCTTTGTCGAGCGCGCCAAGCTTGTCCGAAATTTCGCGAAGATCTTGCGTGCTACTGGCCGGAAAATCCTCTGCAGCAACCGCCGCTGCGCTTGGGTAGAGCGTCGACAAAGCCTGCCAGACTTCGCGGAACGTCACGCCGCCATGGACCAAGCCTTTACTCGCCGCAGCGGCAACGTCACCGGCTTGCGGGCGTTTTACGACCAGTCTTTTTCCTGCGCCGCGCCCGACGAGACCCGCTTGCTCAAGAAGCCGAATACCTTCGCGAACACTCGAACGGGTGACCCCCAGCTGTTCGCTGAGTTCAGTTTCGGTCGGTAGGGTGGTGTCTTCCGGCAAGCGATTGGCGAGAATGTCGGCCTCGATTGCCTGATAGACTTTCATATAGAGCGGGACCCGTTTTACGGGCTGGAATGTATGGGTCATGGTCTATGCGCTCTTATTGAACAGTTCGCGCCCGATCAGCATCCGTCGGATCTCTGATGTGCCCGCGCCAATTTCATAGAGTTTGGCGTCGCGCAGCAAGCGCCCGGTCGGGTATTCGTTCGTATAGCCATTCCCGCCGAGGAGTTGGATCGCGTCGAGGGCCACTTGGGTGGCCTTTTCGGCGGCGAAGAGGATGCAACCGGCGGCATCTTCGCGCGTGGTTTCGCCGCGATCACAGGCTGCGGCGACAGCGTAAACGTAGGCGCGACTCGCATTCATCGTTGTGTACATGTCGGCGATCTTGCCTTGCACGAGCTGGAACTCACCAATCGATTGGCCAAACTGTTTACGCTCATGGACATAAGGCATGACGACATCCATGGCTGCTTGCATGATCCCGATCGAGCCGGCGGCGAGGACGGTGCGCTCATAGTCGAGGCCTGACATGAGCACGCGTACGCCATCATTTTCCATGCCGAGCACGTTTTCTTCTGGGACTTCGCAATCCTCGAAGATGAGCTCGCATGTGTCTGAGCCGCGCATGCCAAGCTTGTCGAGTTTCTGCGCGGTGGAGAACCCTTTGAAGTCTTTCTCGATGAGGAAGGCTGTGATGCCACGGGAGTTCTTTTCCGGATTGGTCTTGGCGTAGACGACCAGCGTATCCGCGCCGGGGCCATTGGTAATCCACATCTTGTTGCCATTTAGGACATAACGGTCGCCCTTTTTCTCGGCTCGCAAGCGCATCGAGACGACGTCTGAGCCCGAGCCTGGTTCGGACATAGCCAAAGCGCCCAAATGTTCGCCAGAACACAGCTTCGGCAAATAGCGTGCTTTCTGGTCCTTGGTGCCATTGAGATTGATCT
>CAYNUI010000077.1:0-10432 GCA_964400185.1 uncultured Hyphomonas sp. | reverse complement strand
TATTTCACCATCCCTGGAGCAGCGCTCGCGCTTGGCTTCTCAATCGGCCGGTTTCCGAGACGAGGGATCACAGATCCCGCCCCTTATTATCGCTGGGGCGCAATCTGGGGCGCGATCCTTGTTGGCGGAACGACGAGCATTGCGTCGGCTTTCATTCCGAGCGAGAGCGAGTTCATGGTGATCGTGGGCGCGGCTGTGGGCGGGGCGCTCATTGGAGCGACGGCCGGATTCATTTGCGGCGCAATCTTCCGAGGCATTGTTCGTCCTGCCGAGCAAGTGCAGCGTATCCAAGTCGATGTCTTCTAATTCTTGACCCCATCGTCAAATCCACCCACCTGACACGCCATGGCGAAACCTGAAATACTGATTTGGACGGACGGTGCGTGCAGCGGAAACCCTGGCCCGGGCGGTTGGGGCGCGTTGTTGATTGCGGGCTCAAAACGCAAAGAAATGCGCGGCGGCGAGCCCGATACGACCAATAACCGTATGGAACTCATGGCAGCGATTGAGGCGCTGAACGCTCTGAAAAAGCCAAGCGCCGTAACGCTCCATACAGACAGCACCTACGTCAAAGACGGTTTGACCAAATGGATCCATGGCTGGAAACGAAATGGTTGGAAAACCGCCGCCAAGAAACCGGTCAAAAACAAAGATCTCTGGCAGGCTCTAGAGTCGGCCTGCGCGCGCCACGAGATAAAATGGGTCTGGGTCAAAGGTCATGCCGGCGACGAAGGCAATGAAAAAGCTGATGAGCTTGCGCGTCTGGGCGCTGAAGAAGCCCGCGGCACCTAACGCGATTGTGACCACAATCCAGCGCGGCACATGTTAAAGGCCGAGGGTCCTACTTTTCGGAGTTCTCCATGCGACTTTTCCTAACCGCGACCGCCGCCGCTTTCCTTGCCGCTTGCGGCCAAGCCAGTGTTCCAGCTTCAGAACGCGCGGCTGTAA
This sequence comes from uncultured Hyphomonas sp., assembly GCA_964400185.1. Taxonomy (GTDB): domain Bacteria; phylum Pseudomonadota; class Alphaproteobacteria; order Caulobacterales; family Hyphomonadaceae; genus Henriciella. The sequence goes on along the minus strand of CAYNUI010000077.1, from coordinate 9,484 downwards.
CTGCGCCAGCCGAAGACGCACGCCTCTTGGCGGTGTTGAGCTATGCCGACTGGTGCGGCAGCTGCAAAGCTCTGGATCCGAAAGTGAAAGCCGTACAAGCTGCAAATACGTTTGACGGCGTCGAGTTTGCCACAATCGATTATACAAGCCGCAGCGACGAAGCCTTCTTCGCTGACGCGGAAACGCTCGGCATTGGCGACACAATGCGCACCACCTTTGCGGACAAGATCAAAACTGGCCGGCTCTACCTGGTAAGTTTGGAGACGGGCGAGGTCATATCTACCGTCGACAAATCAATGGATGAAGCAGCGATTGCGGCCGCGATTTCAGAGGCTTCTGCCCTCTCCTAAAATTTTTTCTGACTGCGTGTCAGGATCTCCACCCGTCATTCGTCTTGTTGACAGATGCTGCACTGACGCAGGATCTTTTCAACGCTAGACCTCTGAAGGGAGGATATTTTTATGGCTAAGTTCGTACTGATGCTGCCGCACGCCCCAGACCGATACACCAAGCTCGGCGAAGCTGAGTTCATGGACGTCATGAAAGACTATATTGGCTGGGTCGAAGAAATGAGTGCCAAAGGCAAGTTTCTCGGCGGAGAGAAGTTGATGGATGATGGCGGCAAAATCGTCACCAACACATCTGGCTCTATCGAGGTTCACGATGGTCCGTTCGCGGAAGTCGCTGAAATCCTCGGTGGATACATGGTGGTCGAGGCTGCGGACTATGATGAAGCGGTCGAGATTGCGCGGTCTCACCCGCACATGAAGCATAATGAGACCATTCTCGTTCGTCAGACTGACGCGTCTGCAGACTAATGTCGGCAGCAGGCGACATTCACACCTTGCTGGACGAAACCGTCCGGCGCGAGCGAGGTTGGCTTATTTCCAGCCTCGTCTCGAAATTTGGCCCTGGCAAAGTCGATTTGGCTGAAGACGTCGCGCAAGATGCGATCGTCAAAGCCTTATCGACCTGGCCTTACAAAGGCATTCCTGAAAACCCGCGGGCATGGCTGCGCCGGGTCGCCGGGAATGCCGCGATCGATCGGGTCCGTCGATCAGCGCGCGAATTTGGCGTCGACGAGGATTGGAACTTTGGCAGCGTCGAGACGGACGTCATCACGCCGTCTCTCAGCGATCCGGAACTCGATCTGATGGTGCTGTGCTGCGATCCCGCTCTTGAGCCGCGCGAGCAATTGTTTCTCGCCCTTAAAACGGTGTGTGGCTTCACCGCAGCGGAGACCGCCGCTCTGTTCTTTATGACAGAAGATGCCCTGTCGCAGAGCCTCTCGCGCGCGAAGCGCAAGCTCAAAAGCCAATCCAGCGACATCGCCCGTTTCCCAACCCGTTTTGCGCTCAAAGACCGCTTACCGCGCCTCTTGAAAGTGATCTATTTGATGTTCGCTTGGGGTTACATGCCAAGGCGCGGCGATACCCTGTTCCGCGAAGATGTTTGCCGCGAGGCGCTCCGCTTGTCAAACGGCCTGCTGGCGCAATCTGACATCGCAACAAGCGGGCACCACGCTTTGCACGCCTTGATGCTCTTCCAATTCGCACGCCTACCGGCGCGTGCGGGTTTAGAAAGTGAACTCGTCACTCTGGAACATCAGGATCGCAAACTATGGGATCAAGACGCGATCGCGACGGCCCTTCAACACTTAGCGCTCTCTAGACAAAGTCCGGACCTGACGCGCTACCATTTAGAGGCAGGCATTGCCTCCATGCATGCGCAAGCCACATCTTGGGGGCGCACGGATTGGACCGCGATTGGCAGGTTCTATGAGCTACTCTTCGCAGAGGCCCCATCTCTCGCCGTTTTGATCAATTGGGCGGTAAGCCTGATGATGCAGGGCGATACGGAAGCGTCGCGTGCGAAGCTCGACGAGGCCGAAGTATTGCCGGGCGCTCACCGATTTGTCGGCTACCACCTCGCGCGCGCAAAGCTGGCGAAGCTGACTGGCGATGAAACTGCAGCGCTCGCATCATTAGACGCCGCGAAAACCTCTCAAGCCTCGACGCCCGTCATCGAGCATATTGAGCGCGAACTTGGGCTCACGGGCTAAGCCTCTCCGAACCGGCCATCCTCAATGATCGCCTCATAGTCAGCTTGGATTTGAGCATATTTCATATCAATTCCAATCTTCATCGTCTTGTGCGTGAAGATATAAAGCCGGTCCGCTTCAACGCATTCGGCGACCCAATCGGCCACCTTGTTTGGATCGAGACCGCCACGGATGACTTCATTCATCATTTGGAATTGCGGGTCATCTTTGGCGTCCTCGGCTGTGATCTCGCTTGAAGGTGCACCGAACCCGGTCGTGTGGATATTGGTATTTACCCATCCCGGACACAGCACGCTGACGCCGATCTTGTGTGGCATCAGTTCAGCCTTGAGGCCCTCAGAATAGCCAACCACGGCGTATTTGGTGGCATTGTACGGCCCCATGCCACCCGGCGCGACATGACCCGCCATTGAGGCGGTATTGATAAAGTGACCGCCCTCCCCGTGGGACTGAATCAATGGGGTAAAGACTTCGACCCCGTAAACAACGCCCAACAAGTTGATGTCGACGATCCACCGCCAGTCTTCGATCGGGATCTCACCTGGCTGTCCGCCTTTACCAACACCCGCATTATTAGCGACGATGTGCACCTTACCGAAATGATCAATCGTCGCCTGTGCGGCCGCTTTGACTTGCTCGACATCGGCAACGTCGCAGACGACAGACGCAATCTCATTGCTGTCTTTCGACAGTTCTGCGACGGCTTTTGCCAAGCCTTCTTCATCGCGGTCGGCGAGCATGACGCGAGCGCCGCGCGCCAGAAAGCTGCGCGCCATTGCGAGCCCGAGACCACTCGCACCGCCCGTCACAATGGCCACGCGTCCTGCAATATCACTCATGATGATCCTCCGAAAACAGAGCGGCCTGTCAGGATCGCCTGCAGGCCGCTTCAAAAATAGTGTGTCGCGCGCTTAAGCTGAGACAGTGCCTTTGACGAAGCCAGCTAGGCGCTCATTGATGATCTGGTCTGCTTCGGTCATGATCCGGTCGATCAGTTCCTTACAGGTTGGGATGTCGTAGATCAGTCCTGCGACCATGCCGCAAGACCAAGCGCCGGCGTCCATATCGCCTTCCATCATGATCCGCGGATAGACACCTGCAACTTCGTCAATGATGTCCTCGAATTTCAGATCGGCGCCGAGCGCCTTTTCTTTCTCAAGCAATCGCTCAACCGCTTCATTGGTCAGCACCCGCTCAGTATTGCGCAGCGGACGCATAACCAAGCGTGTATCAAGCTCTGAAGCCGCCACGATTGCCTTTTTCACGTTCTCATGGACCGGCGCTTCTTTGGTCGCGATAAAGCGCGTGCCCATATTCATGCCCTGAGCGCCCATGGCGAGCGAGGCCACGAGCGAGCGTCCATCCGCTTGACCACCGGACGAGACGAATGGGATGTCGAGTTCATCCGCCGCGCGTGGCAGGAGGATCATGTTCGGAACGTCGTCTTCGCCCGGGTGACCGCCGCACTCAAATCCATCAACCGAAACCGCGTCACAGCCAATATCCTGCGCCTTCAAAGAGTGGCGAACAGAGGTGCATTTGTGGATCACTTTGATGCCTGCATCTTTTAGGTGAGGCAGTACTTCTTGTGGGTTGCGCCCAGCCGTCTCGACCACTTTCACACCGCCATCGATCACCGCTTTGACGATGGCCGGGTAATCCGGTGGGTTCAGGGTTGGCAGGAAAGTGATGTTCACGCCGAACGGTTTGTCGGTCATGTCCTTACACTTGGCGATTTCATTGGCGAGATCTTGTGGGGTCTTCTGCGTCAGGCCGGTAATGATCCCCAAGCCTCCAGCATTTGAAACAGCCGCAGCCATTTCAGCGAAGCCGACAAAGTGCATGCCACCCTGAATAATCGGGTGCTCGATGCCAAACATTTCGGTGATGGCGGTTTTCATGCGTCTAATCCTTCCTTGTTCTCGCGCACAATGTCGCTCAAACTGCTCTGATACAAGTCTAACCCAGGGGAAGAAAATGACCCTCAAGCTATTCTTGCATGGCGTGCCGGACACGCCGAGCATGTGGGATCCGCTGATCGGCGAGCTCGGTCTTACGCCCGAAACCTATCGAGCCCCGGCTATGCCAGGCTTCGTTGATCCGGCCCCAACAGGTTTTACGTCCACAAAAGAAGCCTATGTCGATTGGTACATTTCCGAAATCGAGACCGCCCATGCTGAGGCGGGGCCTGTGGATCTTGTCGGGCATGATTGGGGGGCGATCATCACCATTCGCGCCGCGAGCCTGCGCCCAGAGCTTGTGCGGACATGGTGTGTCGCCAATGCGCTGCCTCATCCCGACTATAAATGGCATTCTATGGCCCGCACCTGGCAAACGCCGATTATTGGCGAGCTGATCATGGCTATCTCTCGAAAAGAACAATTGTGTAAGGGGTTGCATGCCCAGGGCGTCCCAGCGGATCTTGCGTCAAAAGAGGCCAGCCACTGGTCACCCCACATGAAGAAGTCGATTTTGCGACTTTATCGCTCGGCGAAGACCGCTGGCAGCGAATGGTGGCCGGAAACGAAACAGTTGCCAGAACGCGGCATGGTGTTTTGGGGCGTCGATGATCCTTATGTCCCGGTCGAGATCGCGGATAAGTTCTGCGCTGAAACGGGTGCCGAATTGCTCAAACAAGAAAAGACCGGGCATTGGTCCATCATTGAACGCGCAGATGTACTGGCGAACGCGCTAAAGCAACATTGGGCTTAGCGGGCTCGAAACTTGCATGATTGGCCTATGGAAAAAGTTCGAACCTATCTCATCAATATGGATCGCGACGTGGAGCGGTTGCGATGGATGCAGGACGTGTTCAGCACGCATAATATCGCATTCGAGCGGATATCGGCGGTTGATGGATCAAATCTCTCGGACGAACAACAAGCCTATCATCTTACACCTGAGCGCTCGCACTTAAGCAGAGCCGAAATTGGATGCCTTTTGAGCCATATAAAAACCTGGCAAACCTTTTTGCAGTCGGGCGCCGACTACGCATTGATCTTTGAAGACGATATTCACGCTCAGCCTGATTTAGAGAAGTTTTTGGGGCAATTGTGGGACACCATTGACCCCGACGAACCATGCGTTCACAGGCTCGAAACTTTCAATGCGCGCATCACCCTAGTCCGGGAAGCGAAAGCCCAAATTGGTCATCGTTGGTGTGCTGAACTTCTATCCAATCATGCCGGTACGGCCGCGTACGTTCTCACCCGAAAAAGCGCGCAGCTGATGCTGACTTACAAGGATCGATTGCGTCACTTGCCCGATACAGAGATGTTCGACCCCGAAAGACGCGCTGTCGAAGGCCTAACCGTCTTTCAATGGCTACCTGCTCCGTGCATCCAAGACATGTTGCGCGGCGAGAAGGTTGGCTTGACCAGCAACTTGGCTTCATCCCGGTCAGATACGCGAAATGGAATTGGCCGACCTCAGCATCCTGCAATAGATCGTTTGAAAGCTATCTTTCGACCACTCTATACCCGGCTCTACGACCTCGCGATTTGGCCCAAAGGCCAAACCCGGAAAGCCGCCAAGTACGGCTAATCGCCGGCTTGCTTATTGAAGCCCGCCAAAAACGCAGCGACATTGGCACCGAGGGCCTCGACGGCATATCCGCCTTCCATACAAATCAATGTGGGACGCTCGAGCGCGGCAATCATTGCGGCCATTTCGGTATATTCCGCCGTCTCGATGTTGAAAAAGCTGATCGGGTCACCGGCATAAGTATCGGCGCCATAAGGCACGATCAGGAGATCGGGGTCGAATTCTCGCACGCGCGCAATCGCTTGGGCGAGCGTCCTCTTATAGTCTGACCACCCCGTTCCGCGCGGCATGGGCAGGTTTAGGGCAAAGCCTCGCCCTTCGCCCTCTCCCGTCTCATCCGCATGCCCCCAGTAAAAGGGATAGTCGGTTACCGGATCAGCATGTAGTGAGACCGTGAGCACATCAGCTCGATCATAGAAGATGTCCTGCGTGCCGTTTCCATGGTGGTAATCAACATCCAATACCGCCACGCGGCGAGCGCCCTTTGCAAGAGCTTGCTTTGCGCAAATCGCCGCGTGATTGAGGTAAGAGTATCCGCCCATATAGTCGCGACCGGCATGGTGACCGGGAGGTCGGCAAAAGGCGAATGCGTGTTTCTCCTGGTTGAGCGCGTGGTCAAGCGCGGACAGCGCGCTTTGCACGCTCCAATAGACCGTCTCCCAAGTTCCAGCTGCAACCGGTGTCCCGCAATCATAGGCATATTGACCGAGCTCCGCATCGATCCGCTGGAGCGATAAGGGACGCCGACCACGAATGGGAAACACATATGGGAATGCATCGCCCGGTCGCCCCGCCGCCACCCAGTCACGATGCGCGCGCTGGAGAAAGTCGACATAGCTGGCATCATGAACGGCGAGGATGGGATCAAGCCCGAAATCCTCTGGCGCGCTAATCTCACTCAATGCTGACTTGATGGCGTCGACCCGCGCTTGTGATTCTGCATGTGGCACCAATTCACCGTTCTGTAGCTCCAGCGCAGGCGCATGCTTGGATTGATGCTCAGAGAAAAAGGCTTTCATGCCTAGTCAGAGACAAGTTGAGGCAAGATTGGCGCGACTTGAGTTTCCATGAACGATTGCTCATAGGCCTCTTCCGGCGCGTTGCGCACCGCTTGATCCAAGGCCTGGGCATCTGGGCCCACCAGGATCCGCCAACGCTCTTCGCGCACGCCGTCTAGGATGATTTGTGCTGCCTGCGCGGGGTCCATGCCATTGTCACGAAACGACTCGCCCCGAGCTTGTGGGTCATCGGCCTCCTCAGCATCGCCTCTCGGAATATCATCGCTCAAGAGGTCCCCGAACTCACGCATTGTATTGAGCGCAATGTTCGTGCCGATATGGCCCGGCATCACGACGCTGGCCTTCAGATGTGGCGCGTTATTGCGGAAGTCATTGACCAACGCCTCCGTGAAGCCTTTGACGGCAAATTTGGCTGCAGAGTAAGCGGTATGAGAGGTTTCCGGCCCAAGGCTCGCCCAGAAGCCATTGACGGAGCTCACATTGATCATGTGCCCTTCATCGGCGCGTTTGAGTGCCGGCAAGAAGGCGCGCGCGCTGTAATAAACGCCATACCAGCAGACGCCGAACGTCCGCTCCCAAACATCGCGTGAGGCATCGACAAAGCTGCCACCGCCCCCAATCCCAGCATTGTTGAACAGCAAGTGGATATGATCGGTTTCATGCTGCTCTAGCGTGTCATCGCGAAAAGCATTGAGTTGGTCTTCAATCGCGACGTCGGCCAAAAACCCGGTGACGCGAACCCCTTGCGGAGCACCGTCCAGCGCGTGCGCGCAGCTTTCATCCATATCCGCTTGTGAGATGTCGCACATCGCAACGCTGCACCCTTCGGAGGCGAGCTGCTTGGTCAGCGCGCGGCCAATGCCGGTGCCACCGCCGGTTATCACGGCGAGTTTTCCACTAAAGTCTTTCATGCTGGCTTCTCCCGACGATCATTGTTTTCAACGAGCCTAGGAAGTTCAATTCTGATTGCCAATCCAGACGTTGGGGCAAGTCCCGCTTAAGCGTCCGCTAGCTCGAGAGCGGAATCCAATTTCCGTGCGCTCCATAAGGAACACGCTGAGGCAAATCGACCACCGCGACGGGGTCACCATCGAAGTCCTGCGCATCGACGATCACGAAGGATGAGACGCCTGTCGCTTCATCATGAACAATGGTCATGATGTAGCCTTCGTCTTCGCCGTCACCTGTCGACACGAAGACAGGCTCTCCGCCGCGAACTGTATCGCCAAGCGAATGAGCTTTGCGTGTCCCTGTTTCTAGGTCGTACTTGAGCAATCGATTGCCATAGACCGGCTCATCCGATGACCCGTCGCCGCCGAGTTCCATAAGATAGCCATGGCGAGCGGGCAGCCCGACCAAGCCGTCATTGACCCGGCCGAAGTCTGCGGCGCAATCATCAAGCTGAGTTTCTTTGACTTGACCAGTCTGAAGATCGATCTCCCAGCGCCATAGGAACCCGTTTTCTGAATAGTCGCTGCTGGCCGCTTCCATGGTCGATTTTAGCCGCGACCCGGTGAGGATGATCTTTTGTCCCTCTTCGTGTGCATTGACCGTGTGGAACACATAACAGGGTTCAATCTCGAACCAGCGCACATCGCTATTGCCGCCATTGCGTGGCATCACGCCAATCCGGGCACCGGCGTCGCGTTTGAACCCAAATGGAATACCGGTGGAGAGGAGCTCCAGATCAAACACCAGAGGTAGGTCCAGAAACACGGCATAGTTCCGCGTGATCGCGAAATCATGCATCATCACCATGTTCGGAATGTGGATCGGTTCGATCGCTTTGACCTCACCATCCGCGCCAATCCGGATATAGCGCAGGTAGGGCGGCTCAAACTGGAAGTAGGAAAAAGCGAGGAGTTCGCCGGTCTCCGGACAGACTTTCGGGTGCGCGGTCATGGCACAGGTCAGCTTTCCACCAAAGTTTTCGACACCCACCGTATTGAGGTCCTGATCAATGCGCCAAGGCCAGGCGCTTTCCATCAGAGAGAGGATCTTGCCATTGTGCGCATGGATGCTCGTATTTGCGGTCCCGAGCTGCATATCGGTCGGATCCATGCGCGGCTCGCCAGACGCCAGGATGTCGGTCTTAATGAAAGCGTTTTTGTACCATTCTGCCTGCCCGTCTCTTAGACGGATACCATGCACCATGCCGTCGCCTTGGAACCAATGCGGCGATGGTCCGTTGCCGGGATTGGGCCCGGTTCGGATATAGGTTCCATTGAGGGCGTCCGGGATTTTCCCGTGAACGTCGAGTTTGGTGGATTTGATCTCGCTGAGAATAGGTTCCCAGTTTCCTTGCATGTGCCAAGCGGTATCAGGCATTTTCTTGCTCCCTTAAAGAGCAAGCTAGCTAAGAACCGGGTTTGCCGCAAACCTCACGCGAGGTCGCCTGATTTGGCGCATGAAAAAAGCCCGCGCTTTTCAGCCCGGGCTCCTTCAAATCAGTTCTATCGTCGGACCTATTCGTCCATCGCCTCGAGCTCAGCTTCGTGGCGGGCGCGATCAGCAGCACCGCGAGCATCTTCGTCGCGATCAACCAGCTCAATGACCGCGCGCGGGGCGTTGTCGCCATGACGGAAGCCAGCTTTCAGAACGCGGGTGTAACCCCCATTGCGATCTTTGTAGCGCTCGCCGAAGACTTCAAACAGCTTCTTCACGGCTGCCTCGTCGCGGACCTTAGACACGGCCTGTCGACGGGCGTGCAGGTCGCCACGCTTTGCGAGCGTGATCAGCTTGTCCATGAATGGCTTCATCTCTTTGGCTTTTGGCAGAGTCGTGACGATCTGCTCATGCTCGATTAGAGATGCCGCCATATTGGCAAACATCGCCTTGCGGTGTGAGGCTGTGCGGTTCA
>CAYNUI010000076.1:2619-10466 GCA_964400185.1 uncultured Hyphomonas sp. | reverse complement strand
TTTCCGCCGCATTCCCAGGTTTCATGGAACCGCCATAGAGAATGCGAATGTCGTTGCCCTGGTCAGAATAGAGCTCAATGAGAAGCTCACGGATGACCCCATGCACCTCAGCAATCTCTTCATTGCTCGGCACCAAACCGGTTCCGATCGCCCAAAGCGGCTCATAAGCGACGACAAGCGTCTCATCATTTTTGAGGGTCGGCACTGATTTTCTCAGGATCCGTACGACTGTGTCCTTGGTCTCACCGCGTTGACGCTGGGCGAAACTCTCGCCAACGCAGATGATCGGTGTCACGCCGGCGCGCAGACACGCATGCGCCTGTTCCTGGACATAAGCACTGCGCTCACCGTGCTCGGAGCGGCGCTCAGAGTGACCGACAATCACATAGGATGCCCCGGCATCCTTCAGGATCTCAGCAGAGACATCCCCGGTAAACGCGCCAGAGACCTCCGGATGGCAACTTTGCGCGCCGACGGCCAGGCGATCACCCGCCATTTCCTTCATCGGCACAATCAGGGTCGCTGGAGGACAGATCAAACAGTCAGCACCATCGGGCATTTCAGCCAATTTTTGCGTGGTTTTTTCCACTTCAGCCAGCGACGCTTTCACGCCATTCATTTTCCAGTTGCCTGCGATCAGTGTACGCACCATACCAGTCACCATCTTGAACAAGTTTGAGCGCTCGCCTAGCAAGCGTTGCTGAAACTCACAAGCGATCCTTCTGGGAAAGGTCTGAATTCATGTTGACCCCGTTGCGTAATATGCTCCGCTCGCCTGCAGCGGGCGGGATATTTGTCCTCGTCATTATCGCGATGGCGGCTTGGGGCGTGACGGACATTTTCGCGGGCGGATCAGGCAATAACCTGATTTCTGCTGGCAATCGCGCGGTCTCTGATCGCTCGCTCGATTCGACGATCGAACGGGTGCTGCGGATCCAGACCGATGATCGCGGTCGCTCGCTGACCAAAGAAGAAGCTATGGAACAGGGCATTTTGGATAGCGTCTTCCAAGACCTATCGCGGGAAACTCTGCTAACGGCCTACGCCGATAAGCAAGGCATCTCCGCTACGACCATGGCGATTGTCGACAGCATTCGCACTGATCCGATCTTCCAAGACACGACCGGTGTGTTTGATCCAGTGCGATACTCGTCTTTGTTGGATGCCAATGGCTTCCGTGAGTCCGACTATGAAGCCGATCTAGAAACCGACATGACGATTGAGCGTCTGCAGCGCGTGCCAATTGAAGGTTTAAAAGTCCCCGCCGCGCTCGCCCGATTGCAAGCGGCCTACGCGGCAGAGATGCGCGATGCCTCCTGGTTCATTCTCGATCAGAGCGATCTACCGGAGATTGATGCACCGACCGAAGAAGAATTGCTTGAACTCTATGAAACTCAAAGAGAAACGCTGCGCGAACCGGAGCGGAGGGCTATCAGTCTCATTCAGCTCGGGCCAGAGGACTTCATCGCCCAAGCCGAAGTAACCGAAGCCGATATTCTCGGTTTCTATGAAGGGTACAAAGCCGAGCGTTATACCGGTCCTGATAGCCGTGATTTTACCGAATTCGAGTTTGCCACCGAGGGTGACGCAAGAAACGCGCTCGGGCGCATTGCTGGCGGTGCCGCCCCCGAGGCCATCGAAACCGCGCTCTCCACGACCAATAAATCTGGTCGCCGGGAACTCATCTCGAATGAGCGTTTGGCGGAACAGGTCTTTTCGCGAGGGGCGCAGCTTGGCTCGATCCACGGACCACAGCCGGTTGGCGACACTTTCATCGTCATCCGCCTCGAACGGATCACGCCCGGGGAAGCGACGCCCCTTGAAGACGTTCGTGAAAGCATTGAAAGCGAGCTCGCCCGCGAATTTGCGATTGGCCTCTTCTATGACGCCCTGCCCGCTTTCGACGATTTGCTTGGCACTGGCGCTGACTTGGAAGGCATAGCGGAAGGCCTCGGTACACCCGTCCTGTCTTTCTCTTCCGTCGACATTAATGGCGTCACCAAAGACGGTAAGCGCTATTTGCCGCTGGTCACGGCGCCTGGCCTCTTACAGCGCATCTACAATCAAGCCGAAGGGCAAAATACTGAGCGCTTTGGCGAAGATGAGACCACTTGGCTTGCTCGCGTCGATACGATTGTGCCAGAGCGCCTGCCGGAGTTTGAAGAGGTTCGGGACCGGTTAGAACTCGCCTGGCGCCAACAACAAGAGAGCACGCAGCTGCAAGCGGTCGCCGCAGAAATCGAAGCCGCCATTGCAGATGGCACGAGCACGCTTGAGGCCGAAGCTGAAAAGTATTCTGCCGTGCTTGATACGCTACCGCGTCCGATCACGCGCACCAATACGGACCTGCAATTGCCACGTCCGTTCATTGATGGCGTTTTCTCTGCCAATGAGGTCGGCGACACGTTCTCACTGCAAGGATTGTCGGGCCAGATGATCATCATGCAGGTGACAAATATTGATCGCCCGGCCGATGAATCGCTCGACTTCTTGGCACAAGGGAGCGCGCTGGATATTCAGAACGGCATCGCGAATGATCTGCTCCAGGCGTATATTATTGGCATCTCACAAGACATCGAACTTGAGACCAATGCATCGGCTTACAATGCCTACAAAAGAAGCCTTGTGACAGAGCAATGACCCGAGATCAGCTGATAGTCCGGCGCAGACCGGGCGATCTGGAAACGCCTGTTTCGGCTATGCTGAAGCTAGGCGCAGATGCCCCTGGTAGCTTTCTATTTGAGTCGATCCATGGAGGCGAACGTCTCGGGCGATACTCTTTCATTGGATTGCATCCGCAGCGCTGGATGCGGATCAATGACGGGGTGGCTCAAGAAAGCGGCACCCTCGATTTCGCGGAGGCGACCACGGTCGACGTTGCGCCTGTGGACGCTCTTCGCAAATTTGCCGAAGCGGGTCTCGCGGACGCCGATGAAAGCGAGCAATTGCCCCCCATGGCGAGCGGCGCGTTCGGCTATGTCGGCTATGACTTCATTCAACATGTTGAACCGGTTTCGATCACCAAGCCGGATGCCTTGGATGTTCCAGAAGCGCTTCTGGTTATTCCTGGCGTCGTCCTGATTTTCGACCATCTCTACCAAGAGCTGATCTTGGTTGGTCGCCATGCACCTGGCGAAAAACAGGTTGCGGATGAGTTACTGGACAAAGTTGAGAACGCGCTCGAAAGCCCGCCGCCTCTATCGCCTCGCGATGGGACAAGCGAAGAGCTCGCCTTTCAATCCAATACGAGCAAAGACCAATATTTCGATATGGTCGAAACCTCGCGAGATTACATCAAAGCTGGCGACATCTTTCAGGTTGTCCCCAGCCAGCGCTTTAGCGCGCCCTACAATCGCAAATCGATCAGCTTCTATCGCGCGCTGCGGCGGCTAAATCCGTCCGCCTTCATGTTCCACATGAATCTTGGCGACATTCGTCTGGTCGGCTCAAGCCCGGAAATCCTCGTCCGTGTCAGAGAGGGCCGCGTCGCGATCCGTCCGATTGCTGGGACGCGGCCACGATCCGGGGATCCGGTGGTCGACGCAGAACGCAAAGCCGACCTCCTTGCCGACAAAAAGGAAATCGCCGAGCATTTGATGCTGCTCGATCTCGGGCGCAATGATGTCGGGCGCGTCGCTGCTTATGGCAGCGTTGAGGTCACTGAGCGCTTCATCGTTGAGCGCTATAGCCACGTCATGCACATCGTCTCTCATGTCGAAGGCGACTTGCGCGATGGCCTGACCGCTGTTGATGCCCTCCTCGCAGGTTTGCCAGCGGGAACGGTCTCTGGGGCTCCGAAAATCCGAGCCATGCAAATCATCGACGAGCTCGAACAGAATGCCCGCGGCATCTATGGCGGCGCGATTGGCTATTTCGGTTGGAATGGCGATCTCGACACCTGCATCGCGCTTCGCACGGCAGTGTTGAAAGACGGACAGCTCCACATTCAAGCGGGCGGCGGCGTGGTTCTCGACTCCAATCCGCAATACGAGTTTGACGAAACGGTCCACAAAGCGAATGCTTTGAAAAAGGCGGCGGCCCTCGCTGCAAGCTATGAGTTCGACCAATGAGTGACGCAAAACGTATCCTCGTCATCGACAATTATGACAGCTTCACCTGGAACCTCGTCCACTATTTGGAAGAGATCGGCGCGCGCACGCAGGTTATTCGCAATGATGAGCTGACCGCCGAAGACGCGTTGGCCTTGAAGCCAGACGGGATCGTCCTGTCGCCTGGACCATGCACACCGAAAGAAGCCGGGATTTGCGTTGAGCTGGTTCAGAAAGCACCGAAAGACCTGCCCATCCTCGGCGTCTGTCTCGGACATCAAAGCATCGGCGCAGCCGAAGGCAGCGACATCATCACCGCTAAAGAAATTCGGCATGGCAAGATCAGCGAGATCCGCCATGAGGCTGGCCCGCTCTTTGAAGGCCTGCCCGAGACCTTCGATGTGGTGCGCTATCACTCACTAGCGATTGAAACTGAAGACTTGCCGCAGACGCTGCTGGCAGATGCGTTCACGGCCGATGGCGAGATCATGTCCGTTCGCCACACAGAACGCCCGGTCTTTGGCGTTCAGTTTCACCCCGAAAGCATCCTCACCGAACACGGCCACGCCTTGCTGGCCAACTTTCTCAAGCACACCTAGGTTTTTCAGCAAAAAGCGGATCCTTCTCCTCATGTCTGATGTCTCCCTCAGTCCCGCCCTCAAAACGCTGACCAGCGGAAAATCACTGTCGACCGAAGACCTGGAAACCACTTTCGCAGCCATACTCTCTGGCGATGTGCCGCCGGAGCAGATCGGCGCGTTTTTGATGGGGCTGGCGGTCCGCGGGGAGACCGGGGCTGAATTGCTCGCCGGGGCGAAGACCTTGCGCGCCAATGCGCGGACGATTGAGCTCGACGGCCCGACGCTCGACACGTGCGGTACGGGCGGGCTCGGCTGGACCAGCCTCAATACCTCAACCGCGAGCGCCATTGTTATCGCTGCTGCTGGTGGGACGGTGGCCAAGCATGGCAATCGCTCCGTACCGCCGAAGACCGGCAGCGCCGATGTGCTCGAAGCGCTCGGCGTTGAACTCGACCTCACGGAAAACCGGTTCAAAGACTGTATCGAAGCGGCGGGCGTGGGCTTCCTCTTCGCGCGAACACATCACAGCGCCATGCGTCATGTGGCGCCGGTCCGCGCGAGCCTCGGCATCCGCACGATCTTCAATTTACTGGGGCCCCTCTCCAATCCCGCCTCGGCCACGCACCAAATTCTCGGCGTCAACGAAGCGCGCTGGCTGAAGCCGATGGCCGAAGCGCTGCGCGATCTTGGGATCCGTCACGCATGGGTCGTCCATGGCGCCGATTCAGACGGCACTGTGATCGATGAGCTTTCAATCGCGGGCGAAACGCAGGTCGTGGAAGTGAAAGACGGGAAGCTCAGCGAACTGACCGTGGTGCCTGAAGATGCTGGCCTCAACCGCAATCGCCTCACCGCCTTGATGGGCGGTCCGCCGGCTGAGAATGCGCTCGCCATTCAAGAGCTGCTCGATGGTCGTCCCGGACCCTTTCGCGATGCTGTGGTCCTGAACGCCGCCGCAGGCCTGTTTGTCTTGGGCCGAGCCGCAGACCTCAAGACAGGCGCGGAGCAAGCGAGCGACGCGATCGATTCAGGCGCCGCGACCCGCACGCTGAACACGCTTGCCGCGGCCTCAAAAGGCCAAATCTGATGGCCACGGCGCTCGATCGGATCATCGACTATAAGCATGACGAGGTGGCGACTCTGAAGCGAGAGCGGTCGCTTCAAGATCTACTCAGCGAGGCGAAAGACCAGACCGCCCCCCGCGGATTTCGCCAACGGCTCACAGACATCGCGGAAACTGGCGAGAACGCCCTCATCTGCGAAATGAAGCGCAAAAGCCCGAGTGCGGGCGATATTCTTCCAGGTGCTGACCCGCGTGACATTGCGGCTCAATATGAGCGTGGCGGTGCCGCGTGTTTATCCGTTCTCACCGACGGCCCGAGCTTTGGTGGCAGTTTGGAAGACTTTCGCGCCATTCGCAGCGCCGTCTCCCTTCCCATGCTGCGCAAGGATTTCATGGTCGATACGATCCAGGTGGTGGAAGCGCGTGCCAATGGCGCAGATGCGATCCTGGTCATTCTGTCGAGTTCGGATGATGCGCTGGCGATGGACCTGACCCAGGCCGCTTTGGATCTAGGCATGGACGCCCTGATTGAGACACATGATGAAGCCGAGCTTGAGCGCGCTTTGAAGCTCCCCTCACCGTTCATTGGGATCAATAATCGCGATCTGAAAATCATGAAGACGGACCTCGCGACGAGCGAGCGATTGTCTCAAATGATCCCGGCAACGAGCGAGTATGTGTCGGAGAGCGGGATCAGCGAGCCCGCCGATATCACACGCCTTCGGCACACTGGCGCACGCCGGTTCCTGATCGGCGAGAGCCTGATGAAACGCCCCGATCGCGAGCAACACGTGCAAACTCTCAGACAAGCCAAATGAGGCTGTCAAAGCGCCCGTTTCGCACGCGCGACACGGAGACGTTGTTTGCCTGGTTCCCCACGGAAAGAGACGCTTTGCAATGGGCAGGCGCAGGCCTGTCCTGGCCGCTAAACAAACGCGAATTCTCCAAACTGGTCGCCCAACACCGAGGCACATCCCCGATCCGTGAGGTTTGGGCGGTGTTCGACGCTGAAGATGAGATGATTGGGCATTTTCAGCTGACTTATAATCGACGCCTCAATACCGTTGGTTTGGGTCGAATTGCGATCCGTCCAGACCGACGCGGGGAAGGTCTGGCAGCTCCAATGATGGACTTGATCTTAGAAAAGGCCTTCGCTCGAGACTGGGTCCACCGCCTTGAATTGCTTGTCTATTCTCACAACACGGCGGCGATCCACGCCTATCAGCGTGCGGGCTTTGTCTTAGAGGGCACGCGCCGCGAGACCACGCCTATCGCAGGCGAGATCTGGGACACGAAAATTATGAGTATTCTTCGTAATGAGTTTGACAAAAGAACAGAACGAGAATAAACATAACAGGAACAGATTCGTTATTGCGGAGAAATTTCGTGCTCACAACCAAGCAAAAAGAGCTGCTTTTGTTCATTCATGAACGCATCAAAGCCGACGGGGTTTCCCCCTCATTCGACGAGATGAAAGAAGCGCTCAACCTCGCCTCCAAGTCCGGCATTCACCGATTGATCGTGGCTTTGGAAGAGCGCGGCTTTATCCGTCGTCTCGCCAATCGCGCCCGGGCACTTGAAGTGCTGAAAATGCCAGATTCCGCGACCCCCGCCGCGCCGCCACGTGGGCGCCAGACCTTCCGACCAAGTGTCGTCGGCTCTCAAACGCCGCAAATGGGTCAGAACACGATCCCCGTTCTTGGTCGCATCGCTGCGGGTGTTCCGATTACCGCGATCCAGAACGAAGTCGACCGCGTCACGCCGCCGGAGGAGTATGCCGATAGCGACGCGCATTATGCGCTCGAAGTCAAAGGCGACTCGATGATTGAGGCAGGCATCTTGGATGGGGACATAGTCATCCTGCGCCGCACGGATAGCGCCAATTCTGGCGATATTGTCGTGGCTTTGATCGATGATGAGGAAGCGACTTTGAAACGTCTGCGCAAAAAGGGCGACTCGGTTGCTCTCGAAGCCGCGAACCCGGCTTATGAAACGCGGATCTTCGGTCCCGACCGTGTGCGCGTACAGGGCCAACTCGTCGCGCTTATTCGCAAGTACGAATAGCCTCAAGGGCAAGGTCGCCATGGACGGCGGCCACAAGGCGGTTTCTCACGCTTTCGCAAACGCGATCCGTGAAGCTCATAGGTGATGCCG
>CAYNUI010000076.1:0-2519 GCA_964400185.1 uncultured Hyphomonas sp. | reverse complement strand
CCCATACCAGGCCTGCAAGCGCCAGGAGCCCCGTCACGGGCCAAACGACTCGTAAATGGCGAGGCCGCAAACACAGCCAGATGAGAACGCCCGACAAAAAGACTAAGGCGCCGGGTGGCATACGCGGCCAGGAGAGCTCGGCCCCAAATGACATGCCATTCGTCCAGTGCGCGATCGCCAAGACAGCCTCCAGCGAAAGGCCGAACAGGCGCAAAAACGGTCCATCCAAGCCGAGCGGTGCTGTGACCAAGGCCATTGCGGCCACGGGCGCAGTCACCAGAGAGATGATCGGCATCGCAACCAGGTTGGCGAGAATTCCGAGGCCAGCAACACGATTGAAGTGAAACAAAGCAAACGGCATGGTCGCGAGGCTGGAAACCAAGGACGTAACACCAAGCGATTTGACCCAAAAGGCAACGCCGCTGCGCCCGGCTCCAACCTGCGCCTTTCGCCTCGCTTGCCACGCCTCATAGGTCGCGATGAGGGCGGCCGTGGCGGCAAAAGACATCTGAAAGCCTGGCGTCAGCACACTCCACGGGGCGATCAAGATGATCAGGATCATCGCGATCGCAAGCGAGCGCTGGGTCAGTGCCACGCGGTCGAACAGTACCGCCCCGAACAACACGAGCGCCATCACGAAGGCGCGCTGCGTGGCCACACTGGCACCCGATATCACCAAATAGGCCATGCACGCCAGCAACGCGGCGGCGGCAGCTGGCTTCTTCACGGTCCAACGCAGTGCGATTGGCTCGATCAAGGCAAGGCCGCGCCAAACGCCTAAGAAAACCAATCCACCGACAATGCCCATGTGAAGCCCAGAGATCGCCAAGAGGTGCGCCAAGCCTGCCCCTCGCAAGGCGTCTTGGTCCGCCTGAGACATATAACTGCGGTCCCCGGATGCGAGCGCTGCCGCAAACCCACCTGCTCGTTCGCCTGCTGCGTCGTTCACATGACGCGCAATGCTGCGGCGCAATTCAGAGATCTTTAGGGACATCTGCCCCCACGCCCCTGCCGGGGGACCCAGCGCCCCGCCTCGACATCGACCTTGCGCATACCCGACCGCGCCGAGTCCCGCATACCAAGCCTGGCGATCAAACGCATAGTCGCCCGCAATGACCGGCGCGGGTGGCGGGCGGAGCACCGCCCAACAGCGGACAAACCGACCGGGTTCGGTCTGCAAGCTTGAAATATGAGTGAGCCGGATCAGTTTGGGGCGTTGCGCATCGGGAACGCCATCCACAGCGTGGGTTTTGATCACTAAACGCACCCCCCGCGCGGCCGGTTCGGCCTGTCTGATCCAGCCTTCGATCAAAACTGGTCCCATGGGCGCGGCAACGGTCGTGTGATCCAGCCGTTCGGTTGCGAGTTTACCCGAAAGCGCGCCGGTCGCCGCACCCACGGCGAGGAGACCTAGCGCGAGGAGTCCCGACGCGGTGTTCGCGCGGATCCAACCAAACCCGACGCATACCGCCGCCCATACGGCCACCAGAGCGGCGATAGACGGTTCAAAAGGAACGGAAAAATACCAAATGGCCCCGATCAACATGCCGATGGCAAACACGGAGGGGCCGCGATCTTGGATGTCGAACTGCAATAAGGACGACGGAATTCGTCGCATCTTGCCTCCCACCCCTTGCGAAACTGTAGCAGAGCGTGTTGAAGCGGGGAAGATTATCCCATGGCCTTGAAATAATACTCGAAAGTTGTCGATGAGTGTCGTAACGCGCTTTGCCCCATCCCCCACTGGAATGCTGCATATTGGCGGCGCTCGCACCGCTTTGTTCAATTATCTTTTCGCCAAACGCCATGGCGGAAAATTCCTCTTACGCGTTGAAGATACAGACAAAAAACGCTCTACCGACGAAGCGACCCAAGCCATACTCGATGGTATGTCTTGGCTCGGCCTGACCCCGGACGAAGCTCCGGTCTTCCAAAGCCAAAACGCCGACCGCCATGCCGAGTGCGCGCGGCAAATGATGGAAAACGGCGCGGCCTTTAAATGCTATGCGACCCCCGAAGAACTACAAGCGCGCCGTGAGGCCGGTGAAGCCAAACGGGCGGAAGCAAAAGAAGAAGGCCTCAGCGACGTCGATCGGGAGGCTCTGCTCGCGGAAGCCAACGCGCTCCTCGCGCCCTATCGTTCTCCGTGGCGAGATGGCGGCGATCCGCCGCGCCCAGATGCGCCTTATACGGTGCGCCTGCGCGCGCCGGACGATGATGAAATTTCGGTCTCCGACCATGTCCAAGGCGATGTCACGATCAAAACGCGCGAGATTGATGATCTCATTCTGCTCCGCGCTGATGGTACACCGACTTATATGCTGGCCGTCGTCGTCGATGATCACGATATGGGCGTCACGCATGTCATTCGCGGCGACGACCACTTCCGCAATACATTCAGGCAATTGCCAATCTATTGGGCCATGGACTGGAGCGTGCCTGAATTTGCACACGTGCCGATGATTCACGGCTCTGATGGCGCCAAATTGTCCAAACGCCACGGCGCGCTGTCGACGCTC
>CAYNUI010000075.1:0-10622 GCA_964400185.1 uncultured Hyphomonas sp. | reverse complement strand
CCAACGTGATCGATGTCCATATTTCGCGTTTGCGCGCGAAAATCGACAAAGAATTTGATCAGCCGCTCTTGCAGACGGTACGTGGTGCGGGCTACTGCCTGCAGGCATGAAATCAGGCCCCTTCGCGTTTGTTCGAACGACAACGTTCCGGCTCGCGCTAGTTTATTCAATTCTGTTCGCGCTGTTCTCGGCGGCACTGCTTGCTTATTTGTTCCAAGCAACCGTCGGGACCATGCGCTCAGAATCGAAAGCGCGGCTCGAAGCGGAATTTCGAACCCTCGCTGTGGCCTGGAATACAGGCGGTCCCACCCGCCTCGAACAGTCTCTTCTCGAGCGCGTGCTCGTAGATTTGAGAGACTTCACCTATCAATTCGAAGACGCAAACGGACGCACCATTGTCGGCGACATGCCGCGCATGCCGGTTGAACCAAGCTCCGGAATTGGCACGCCGCGGGTGGTGACGTTTGAGATTGAGCGGCCGGGTCCAGAAGGCGGCTCGACGATTACACCGATTGAAGGCCGGATTGTGCGTCTCGGCGATGGCAGCGTGCTCTTGGTCGGGATCAAGATGGACGAGCGGCTTCGGCAAGTGAACCGAATTACCCGTGCGGTGGCCACCGCGGCACCGATTGGGTTCATCCTCGCGCTGATGGGCGGCTTTTTCAGTGCCCGCTATGCGGCGCACAGGGCCGAGAGCCTGACAAAAACCGCGCAAGGGGTGATGTCGGGCGACCTGTCGCTGCGCGCCCCGGTTGGCGTCTCCGGCGACGAGTTTGATCGCCTGGCAGAACAGTTGAATGCGATGCTGGCGAAGCTCGAAATGCTCATGGCGGCGACGCGGCATGCGGGTGACTCGATCGCACACGATTTGCGCTCGCCGCTCTCCCGCTTGCGCAATCAGTTAGAGGCGCGCCTGCGCGGTCCGATTGATGAAGTCACCGCGCGGGAAACGCTCGCCGAAACCGTGGAAGAAGTCGACAATGTGCTGGCCACGTTCAATGCGATATTGCGTCTTTCGCGGGTTAGTGAAGGCGCAGAGGGCACGCTCACGGAACTCAACCTGAGCGAGCTCTGCGATGAAATGGCCGAGCTGTTTGAGCCAGCTTGCGAAGATGCTGGGATTACGTTCAGCGCCGAAATCGCACCCGGCCTTGAAGTTATGGGCGACCGCTCGCTCCTGGCTCAGGCGATCGCCAACCTGCTCGACAATGCCGTGAAATATACCCCAAGCGGGGAACGCATTCACTTCAACGCGGAGCTCTATGACGAGCAGATTGAAGTCTCCATTGCAGATACCGGACCTGGCATTCCAACAGAAAGTCTCGAACGCGTGAAAGAGCGTTTCGTGCGGCTTGATGATGCCCGGACCCAGATGGGGTCGGGGCTTGGTTTGGCTTTGGTCGATGCGGTGGCGGAACTACACACAGCGCGTTTTGAACTGACTCGCGGCGATGGCGATATTGGCCTAAAAGCGATTCTGACGTTCACGCCGACACGATAGGGGGAAATGTGCTGCGACCGACCGCCTTATCCGGTGGACCTGGTGCAGCAATAGAGGCCGCGGCCGAGCACGCGCCTTATATTGCTGGGCTTGCTAAATCCTATTCAGGGTTCGATCAGCCAGATCAGCTCTTAGCCAAGGCTTTTGCGCTCTGCGATGAGGCGGCTGCGGGTGAAGGCGATGCCTTCGCGCTTTTGCGGCACGCCAAAAAACAGGCCCATTTGGCGATTGCAGCGGGCGATCTGAGCGGGCTCTATGATCTTGCCCAAACCACGCGGCACATAACGGCTTTTGCAGATGCCGCCTTGGGCGCGTCGCTCAAGGTCGCGCTCGGCGAGCAAGGCTTGACCGAGACGGGCCTCTTTGCGGTCGCCCTAGGAAAAATGGGCGCGTTTGAACTGAATTATTCCAGCGACATCGACTTTTCCGTCTTCTTCGATCCAGATGTATTCCACGGCGGTGAGCGCGAGCCAGGTGATGCGGCTGTTCGTGCGATCCGGCGTGCGATTAGCGTCCTCAATGACCGCACCCCTGACGGCTATGTCTTTCGAACCGACTTGCGTCTGCGTCCTGACCCGAGTTCGACACCGCTTGCGGTCTCCACGCGTCGGGCCGAGTTGTACTATGAGAGTGTCGGCCAGAATTGGGAGCGCATGGTCTGGATTAAAGGCCGATGCGCGGCTGGGGATGAAACAGTAGGGCAGGCCTTCTTGAACGCCCTCGAGCCCTTTGTTTGGCGTCGCCATCTTGATTATTGGGCGATTGCCGACGTGCACGCGATCAAGAACATGATCAACGCCAAGGCGGGCAAGAAGTCTCTGCACGATGTGGCCGCGGATGTGAAACTCGGACCCGGCGGCATTCGTGAGATCGAGTTTTTCGTTCAGACGCAGCAAATCATTCTCGGCGGGCGCAATCCAGATCTGCGGGTTCGCGGAACGCTCGAGGGGCTAGAAAGACTTGTCGATCTTGGCAGCGTCCAAGCCGACGCCGCGGCTGAGCTTGCGGAAGCGTACAATGCGCTGCGCATGGTCGAACACCGCATTCAGATGCTCGACGATGCGCAAACCCATGCGCTTCCGGCTTTCGAAAACAAGCGGGCAGCAGTTGCAGCGCTTTGTGGCTATTCAGAGCTTCAGAGCTTTGACAAAGACCTGATCGAAACGCGCAAATGTGTCCACGATCATTATCGCGCGCTTTTTGCCGATGAGACCCGTAAGCGCGAAGACGCTGCGCAGGGCAATTTGGTGTTTACCGGGGTCGATAACGATCCTGGGACATTGGACTATCTCTCTGAGTTGGGATTCAAATTTCCAGAGCTGGTCATTGACGTTGTGCGGCAATGGCACCGAGCGCGGACGCCCGCAACACGCACCACGCGCGGGCGCGAATTGCTGACGGCGATCTTACCGGATCTTCTCACCGCCATGGGCGCGACGGGAGAGGCGGATGAAGCCTTCCGCCGGTTTAGTCGCTTTTTCGAAGGTTTGCGGTCCGGGGTGCAGGTGTTGTCCATGCTCGTCGCCGAACGTGCCTTGATGGAGGACCTCGTCACCACGCTCGCCATCGCGCCGCGCATCGCTGACATTCTCGCAAGAAGACCTGGCCTGCTCGAAGCCTTGCTGTCGGTTTCGGATCGAAAAGACCCGCCAGAGATCGAGAACGATACCGAGTTTGAGACCGGTATGGATCTGATGCGCCGTTGGCACGGTGAGCAAGCCTTCTTGATTGGCCATCGCTTGCTGCACGGGCAAATCCAGGCCCGCGATGCAGCTAATGATTGGTCAGATCTTGCGGATATCTCCGTCACGCGCATGAGCCGCTTGGCCGAACTCGAGACGGAGCGCCGCTATGGCAAAGCGCCGGGCAGTTGGGCGGTGGTCGGGCTCGGCAAACTCGGTGGGCGCGAGATGACGGCCGGGTCTGATCTCGACATTCTCGTCATCTATGACCCGCAAGAGCATGAAGATGCGCAAGTTTGGTTCACTCGGTTCACGCAGCGCTTGATTACAGCTCTTTCAGCCGAGACGGCGGAGGGGCACCTTTATGAGACCGATATGCGCTTACGGCCGTCAGGACGCGCGGGACCCGTGGCGACTTCGATCGCCTCGTTTGAACGTTATCATCAAAAGGATGCCTGGACGTGGGAGCATATGGCGCTCACGCGGCTGCGGGTCTTAGCGGGCGACGAGACTTTGGCCCGGAAGATCGAAAGTCTCGCAGAGGCTGCGATCAATTCCGACCAAGGCGCGGGGCGCACCAAAGATATCTTGGACATGCGCGAGCGTCTCGATCGCGACAAACCTGCCGCTGGTCCCTGGGATCTGAAAATGCGCAAAGGCGGATTGGTGGATCTGGAATTCATCACCCAGCACGCCATCCTGACAGCCAAAACACATCAAGCGTTATTGCCCAACCTTGGCGACGCGCAAACCCAGCTATTGGCCACTCAAGTTTGGTCTGAGGAAGATCTCAAAACGGCCTCGGACGCACACGCTTTTTTACAGGCGTTGCAGCAGGTTCAACGCATGGCGAATGAGAATATTGTAGGCGAGCTAGATCTCTCAAAAGCCTTACAGGACCGGCTATGCCGCGCGGTGGACTGCGAGTTGTTCGAAGATGTTTTGAGCAGGTTGGAAGCGACGTGTGCCCGCGTCACTGCGATGTTTGGTGAAAAACTTCTTAAATCAGCGACGGAAACCTGAACCCCAGCCGTTTTACCTTCGAGTTCAAAAAGAAAGGACTTGAAGTCATGAAGAAACTCACACTTGCAGCGTTGATTACTCTGGGTCTCGGAGGTGCAACTTATACGGCTCTGGCCCAAGGTGGACCGGGTGGTCCGGGCCCGCGGGGACCGGCTATGGAAGAGCTCGACCTCAATCAGGATGGGAACATCTCTAAAGACGAGATTTCTCAGCATCGCGCAGACAAATTTATCAGCGCGGATACGAATGGAGACAATCTGGTCTCTGCCGAGGAGTTTGCGGCGTTCTCCGAAATGGAGCGTGAGCGCAAGAGAATCGAACGCCAAAACCGACGCTTTGAAAAGCTCGATGCGAATGGTGACGGCGTCGTGACGGCTGAAGAGCATGCAAGCGTTGCAGATGCACGCATGGATAAGATGTTCGCCCGCATCGATACGGACGGCGACGGCCTCATCACCGAAGCTGAACGCGAAGCAGCGAAGGAGAAGATGCGTGAACGGCGCGGCAAACGCGGCTATGGACGCAATGGCTAGTTTGCGGAGGCCAGTGCTTAGCATTGGCCTTTGTTTCCTAACGCAAGCGCGAGACATCCTCCCACTCGCGCTTGCAAAGGAATCCGCTAAGCTAACGACGTGTCCGGGGTCAGCGAACTCGATCAAATCACCCGAGCGGCGGGTGGTGACAGGGCGGCGCAAGCCGCTCTGGTCAATCGGAATATGCCAATTGTTTTCCGGGTCGCTTATCGCATGCTTCAGGATCGTGCCGAGGCTGAGGACGTGACGCAGGAAACCTTCCTTAGAGCCTGGAAAGCTCTACCGGATTGGCAACCGAAGGCGAAGTTCTCAACCTGGGCCTGCACGGTCGCGCTTAACTTATGTCGAGATCGGCTGCGTAAAAAGAAGCCGGTTCTGATGGATGAACTGCCAGAGCGCGTGGACACTGCCCTCAGGCCCGAAGAAGCCCTGCAATCGCAGCAGGCACTTCGAGGCATTGAGGCAAAAATAGCCGCCCTCCCAGAGCGTCAGCGGGAAGCGCTTTCCCTTTGCGCTTTGGAAGGAATGACCAATATAGAAGCAGCAGAGGCGATGGATGTGAGTGTCCGCGCCTTGGAAAGCCTGTTGGCGCGCGCAAGAAGGAGCCTGCGTGCGGGCCTTAGCGCCGAACAGGAAGGAGCAACGAGATGACGACTTTGCCTATCACGACCGAGCGTGTTTTCGAGCTGATCGAAACCTATGGCGCTGAGCCGGGGGCTTGGCCGGAAGATGAACGCGATGCGGGAGTGGCCTTGCTGGCCTCTGAGCCAGAGACGTTTGCAACCGCGCTGGATGAGGCGCGGGCTCTAGATGCGCTTTTGATGAGCGAGGCTTTGCCTGAACCAAGCCCGGCGCTGGCTGATGCCATTCTGGCCGCGGCGCCCGTTGCTGCGCCAGAACGCAAGGGTGTTCTCAGCAGCCTTGGCGCCATGATCTTCCCGCAAGGCGCGCGCTGGCCTGCGGGTGCGGCGCTAGCGAGCCTGATGATGGGACTTGTCGGCGGATATGCTTATGCCTCAACAGGCGCGGGTTACGACCAAGTCGAAGACGCTTATTATGCGGCGTTCGGGTATGACACGAACGATGCCTGGATGAGTTTGGAGTAGGCCATGAGTGAAGGCACGACATCACGATTGCCGATCTGGCTCATCGTTTCGCTCATGGCGAACGCGCTCTTGATTGGGTTGATCATTGGCGGTGGGCTCGGCCAACGCAAAGCGGGGCCAGCCGCGGGTCCTGCGATTGGTAATGAGCAAACCCTGATGCGCGGAATTGATCAGGCCGTTTCGATCGATCAACGCGATGAGGTCCGCCGTGCCTTCCGCCGTGCCTTTGCAGACACGCGGACCGAACGTGTGCGGTTGCAACAGGCTCGGCGAGACCTTGGACGATTACTATCCGCAGCTGACTACGACGCCGCCGCTGTCGAAGCGGGTTTCGCTGAGCTGCGCGCGGCCGACGATGCAATGAAAGCGCGTCTGCATCGTGTCCTGACCGAACAATTTGGAACCCTCTCCGCTGAGCAACGACGTTTGATCATCCGAGACTTTAGCCGGCGTGGTGCTGTCGAACGCTTTAGAGATCGACGCCGCCCAGGCGGGGAGCGTCCTCCGCCACCACGACGCCCTATAGAAGATCAAAACTAGTCTTTGGATTTGTGGGCGAGGGCGCCTGCATTGGCTTCCCAGTTTTGGCCGTCAAACTTGTTGATGGTCACGTCGAGATCCATCCAATCATCCAAGCACCGCCAGGTCACCGCGAAGCCATCTTGGTTGGAGCGGGGCACGTAGAAGCTCTTTATCCCGCAGGTCTTGCAGAAACGATGCTTCGCGCCGCCGGTATTGAACGTGTATTCCGACAGATTGTCCGCGCCTTTGATGAGCCTGAAGCGCGACGATGGCACGATGACGTGAATGTTGCCGCTCATCGCGCAGATCGAACAATTACAGTCTTCCACTTCGAACGAGTGTGGAAGCTCCACTTCAAATCGAACAGCACCGCAATGGCAGCCTCCGAGATGTGTTTTCAGCTCACTCATATGTGTCCTTATCCAACCCAAACCGGTGGGCGTCGATCTGCCCAAGGCGCGGCTCGTTCTAACTGTCCGGCAAGCTGATAGAGTTCCCACTCATTGCCCGTACGGGCGCCGAACATCATCCCGATGGGCAGGTTCTCGTCCGTCCAATGCAAGGGCACCGACATGGCTGGTGAGCCCGCTTGATTTGAGATCGCACACCAGGGTGCGAAGGTCGTGACCGCCTGCGTATAGGCATCCATATCGGCCGGGTTCAACGAGAGTTCGCCTGTTTTGTCCGGCACACGCGACATGGTTGGCGATAAGATCATATCGTAACCACCATCGACCAGGAATTGCTCATAGATGAGGCCCGCCGTGATCGAGGCTTGCGTGGCTTTCATCAACTCTTTCATCGGGATCGAATTGCCAAATTCAACAAAGCGGGCCGTGACCGGCTCCATGTCTTCCGGACCGAGGGTGCGCCCCAAGGCCTCGCCGCGCGCTTCCATGACCATAGCGATGGCCGCGGAGACGGTGACCATCAAGCTCTTGCCGAGCACCTCGCCATCGAGTACGGGTCCCGCTTCTTCGACATGGTGGCCAAGTTGTTCGAGCAGGGCGCGCGTTTTATCGAGTCCCGCTTGCGCATCGGCGTCTGGGACCGTGCCATTCGGGGCGGTCGTCCAAAGCGCGATCTTGAGGGGGTTTGGATCGCGATCGAGCGCGCTGAGGAAGGGACTGTCCGGCTCTGGCGCGACATAGCGAGAGCCGACTTCTCGGCCATGCGTGGCATCGAGTAGGGCGGCATTGTCCCGCACCGACCGCGAGACTGCGTGCACGGTCGATTGCCCGTTCCAGCCTTCGGTCGTCACCGGTCCCATTGGCGTGCGCCCGCGCGAGGGTTTCATGCCAAACAGTCCGGTGCAGCCGGCGGGAATGCGGATGGAGCCTCCGCCATCACTTGCATGGGCCAGTGGAATGACCCCTGCAGCGACCGCAGAACTTGCACCGCCTGAGGAGCCGCCAGAGGTCCGGCTTGTGTCCCACGGATTGACAGTCGCACCATAGAGCAAGCTCTCGGTTGTGGTGGTCAGACCAAACTCAGGACTGGTGGTTTGTCCAAACAGTGTGAAACCGGCGGCCTTATAGCGCTCATACAAGACACTATTGTGGGTCGCGACATTGCCCTTGAAGGCGAGCGAGCCATTGGTGATGGGTTGGCCTTCAATCTCAAAGCCGAGATCCTTCGCCGCCATCGGAACGCCCGCGAACGGTCCGTCTGGCAGTCCTTCAGCGATTTGTTGTTCGCCAACTTCCGGGAACACGGCGGAGAAACAGTTGAGGTCTTTTTGTGCGGCTTCGGCGCGCGTTACCGCTTCGTCTAGGAGTTCTTTCGCGCTGACCTCACCTTTGCGAACGAGGTCCGCGAGTCCGGTGGCATCATAGTCTGCGTAATTGTCCATCATTCCCTCCGCTATTCTTTTGCGGAACGATGGACCGGTTAGGCGCGGATGAAAAGCCTAACCTCGTGTCAGGGCTTTTCGAAGACGAGGCAGGTCCACTCGACCCCCCGCTTATTATTCTCGCCGAGAATGGAGCCGGCGCGGCGCTGATAGAGCGTTTTTAGGCCCCTCGCTTCGGCGCGTTTGATCGTCTCCTCGCCGCTCACCTCGAACATGCGCCGTCCATCAGGGATAGGTCCATGCCTTTGGCTCATGAACAGGCGAGCGCCTGGAGCTAGGAGTGACAAGACGGACCCAAAGCCAGTCTCTCGCTCTTCCAGTGTGAGATGCATCCACACGGCATTCAGCATCACGACCTTAAACACCTCGCCGCGGGCCTTGGTTTGTTCGAGGTCGGGCAGCGCATCCTTCAGCCAGGTGATCTCGGGTTCTGGATGGAGCTTCGTGCCGCCTTCGCGAAGTTCGTCGGTCGGTTCGACGGCAAGAACAGAATGCCCCAATGAGACCAGCCAGCCCGCATCGCGCCCTGTCCCTGCGCCGATATCCAGCACACGGCTTGGCGCTGTGGGGAAGAGGTCCCGCCAATGCGCATGCACGTCTTCAGACGGAAAGCTTTCATATCGGACGAGCAAATCTGCCGCTTCTTGGGCGTAGCCTGAATTGCTCTTCAGATCCGTCATTCCGCGGCTTGTGCGCCATCATCCTCATTGAGGATTTCCAGCATCGCCACGGCGCTGTCCGCAATCACGGTTCCTGGTGGGAAGATCGCCGAGGCTCCAGCGGTCCGCAGGGCGTCAAAGTCCTGAGGCGGGATGACGCCGCCGACAATGATTTGCGTCGTGGCCGCGCCTTCATTGCCGAGCGCGCGTTTGAGCTCAGGCACCAAAGTGAGGTGTCCGGCGGCGAGCGACGAGGCCGCAACGATATCGACACCGGCCTTGCGGGCATCCTTGGCGGCTTCTTCTGGGGTTTGGAAGAGTGGGCCGATTTCGACCTCCCAGCCGAGATCCATGAGCGCAGAGGCGACCACTTTTTGTCCGCGATCATGGCCGTCTTGGCCCATCTTCGCGATATAGATTTTCGGGCGGCGACCGTTCTTGGCCTGGAAGGCTTCTGCCATGCCGAGCGCTTCTTTGGCGCGGTCTGTGGTCTTCACGCCTGCACCATAGACGCCTTTGATCGACCTGATGACGGCCTTGTGGCGGCCTTGGCTGCGTTCGACAGCTTCTGAGATTTCGCCAACGGTCGCCTTGGCACGCGCAGCGTCTACAGCGAGCGCGAGTAGGTTGCCTTCGGTGCCTGCGGCGGCGGTTGCGATGGCGTCCAGCTTGGCATCCACCTCAGCTTGGCTGCGATCAGATTTGAGACGCGCCAATTTATCGAGCTGCATTCGGCGCACCGTCGCATTGTCGACTTTCAAGACCGGCACTTCTTCTTCCTCATCGAGGAGGAATTTGTTGACGCCGACGACGGTCTGCTCACCGCTATCGATGCGCGCTTGGGTATTGGCAGCGGCTTCCTCGATGCGCAGTTTCGGGATGCCTTCTTCGATGGCTTTGGCCATGCCACCAAGCTTCTCGACCTCTGAGATGTGCTCCAGGGCTTTGGCGGCGAGATCGTGCGTCAGGCGCTCGACATAATAAGAGCCGCCCCAAGGGTCGATGGTCTGGGCTGCGCCGCCTTCTTGTTGCAAGAAGAGCTGCGTGTTGCGCGCGATACGCGCCGAGAAGTCGGTCGGCAGCGCTAGGGCTTCATCGAAAGAGTTGGTGTGCAGGCTTTGGGTCTGTCCGCCTGCCGCCGCGATGGCTTCGAGGCAGGTTCGGATGACATTGTTGTAGACGTCTTGTGCCGTCAGCGACCAGCCAGACGTCTGACAATGGGTGCGCAGCGATGTTGATTTCGGGTTCTTCGGCGAGAACTCTTCGCTCACCAACTTGGCCCAAATCAAACGAGCTGCCCGCATCTTCGCAACTTCCATGAACGTATTCATGCCGATGGCCCAGAAGAAGGAGAGCCGCGGTGCAAACGCATCCACGTCGAGACCGGCATTCACCCCAGCGCGGATATATTCGATGCCGTCTGCGATCGTGTAGGCCAGCTCCAGGTCCGCCGTCGCACCGGCTTCCTGCATGTGATAGCCGGAGATCGAGATTGAATTGAACTTCGGCATATTCTGAGAGGTGTAAGCGAAAATGTCGGAAATGATCCGCATGCTTGGCTTGGGCGGATAGATATAAGTGTTCCGCACCATGAACTCTTTCAGAATGTCATTCTGGATCGTCCCGGCGAGCTTCTCTGGCCCGACCCCTTGTTCCTCAGCGGCGACAATGTAGAGCGCCATGATTGGGAGCACGGCGCCATTCATCGTCATCGACACCGACATCTGATCGAGCGGGATACCCG
>CAYNUI010000074.1:0-10638 GCA_964400185.1 uncultured Hyphomonas sp. | reverse complement strand
GGATTTCTGCGCGAGCAGCGCGAAGATCCGCTTATTCTGCGCTTGGGCAAGAGACTGCTCTTGATGGCGTATGATGACGCCACCGTGGAGCTGACCCAGGCCGAAATTGCGGATATTCTGGCAGTGACGCGGATCAGCATCTCTAAATGCTTAAAAACGCTGGAAGAGCTCGGCTTGATCGAGCGTTCGCAACGCTCCTTGATCCTCATTCACCGCGAACGTTTGGAAAAGTGGGTGGCGGAGCAGTCTTAATTGCGCCTCAAACGCATCGTTTGAGTTGGTGATATCAGCCCGTTTTCGACTGCTCAGAGCCTGCTTTCAAAGCGACTTCGGCCGCCGCTCGGCGAAGCGCTGCTTCGGAAATGCCGAGACTATCGATCAAGTCTTGCGCGACTTCTTCAGAGATATGTTCAAACTCGGGGGCAAAGACTCGTAAAGCTCGTAACAAATCAGCGACATACTCAAAGTCTGTCACGCTCAGATACTGCTTTGTCATTCGCTATTCCGTCCCGCTTCCGGCGTTTTGCTGTGTACGATCCGCCTTTGTCTTAAAAAACACTAGCTTGCGTTCGGCGCGGGGCAAGCGATAAGTCCAAAATCGGCTCGGAAATCTTACTTATTCGATCCTGAACCTCGGCAGTGACATGCATATGCGTGACAACCGGTGAGCGGGACGGGGAAGCGAGCGCTCCAAAAGCTAACCGATTCTTGGTTTTCACTTACAAATTCAATGAACAACCTAAGATAGAATTAGGTAAAGTTCTCTACAAAGTAGATTCGAAAGAAGATGAGAATGGGTTCGATCGGATGGGATGGCTGCACAAGCTCAAAGATGAGTCTGCGCAAGTTGCGGTGATTTTCGCTTTGTCGATTATCCCCGTGTTTGCCGTGGCTGGCTTTGCCATCGATTTCCAAAACACGATCAAAAAGAAACAAAAAGTTCAGCTGGTCATCGATTCAGCGGTGCTCGCGGCTGCCCGGGTCAAACAAACCGGCGCCAGCGATGCAGAAATCAAAAGAACCGTCCAGCAATTCATCGATGCTCAATTGAATTCTGTGGGCGGCGGTTTCGCCTGTGGACGCGCAAACACCCAAATTGTCGGCGCCGACGATCTCATCGAAACCGAGATTCTTTGCTCGCAAGAAACGACCTTGTCGCGCGTGATGGGCCAACAGCAGCTCGACTTTAGAGTGACCTCAACCGCCGAATACGGGATCGACAAGCTGGATGTCGCCTTCATGTTTGATGTTTCTGGCTCGATGAATAGCTCAAGTCGCCTGACCAATCTCAAGGCTGCTGCGAAAGAAGCCGTGGACGTCTTGTTGCCGCCAGATGCGCCAGCGGAGCTCGTCGAAGACACGCGCCTCGCGATGGTGTCTTACAATACAATGGTGAACGCTGGCAGCTATTTCCCGCTCGTCACGGGGATGCCGGCGACGCGAACGTACACGCACACAATCCCCGCTGATCCAGGCTCGACGACCAATCCAGGCCGATTGGAGCGGGATCTTGAGATCGTCTTTTGGGATGCGGCGCGCAATCGTCAGGTTTTAGAGTTTGGCGACAATGCTGTCCTGGCTGTCGAAGATTGGCGGAGTGACGGTCGGACCGAGCAACGTCTCACTGTGGGGATCGACATTCCCCGCTCGAGCCCGCTCTTTGGGCGTGTCGAAAGCATGCGCCTAGAGCTTCGCGGGGCTATGTCGCGATCCAAGAATGAGAATGGGGCACCGTTTTCGCTGTGGGGGGATCGGCGAGGAAGCTATCGCTCCAACCATGGCCGCAACTGGCGCGAGGGCGACTATCGCTTGCGCATCCGGGCCTATTCGCAGCGCAATCGTCGTGGGGCTTTGCTTTATGATGAGACGATCTCGTTCGAGGTATCGCGCGGTAGAACCGAACCCCAAGTCAAACAATACACGCTCACGTCCACGTGTGTTTGGGAACGCGACGGCGCTCAGAAGTTTACCGATGCAGCGCCTGGACCAGGGGCCTATCTCGCCCACCAGCAAGCTTGGTTTGTAGAGAATCGAAATGATCCAGACGGGGGCGATTGGGTCGTCGGCCATCCAAATCGATCGGGAAGCTGGTATCGCGGCAATGAGTGCCGGGGGCGAGAACCGCTCGGCCTCACCAATGACCGCGATGCTTTGAACGGTTATGTCGATAGCCTGACAGCGGGTGGCGGCACCGCCGGGCATCTTGGCGTGGCGTGGAGCTGGTACCTTGTTTCAGAATATTGGGACGGGGTCTTCACCGGGACGACCGCGCCTCTGCCTTATACTGAACCTGACTCTGATAAGGTCGTGATCTTGATGACCGATGGTCAGTTCAATGCCGAGATTTTCCCAGAGCAGGGCTCATCCGACACCCAGGCTCGAGCTTTGTGTGATCAGATGAAACTGCGGGACGTGAAAGTTTACGCTGTGGCGCTGAATGCCCCGAACGCGGGTAAGCGCGTTCTGGAATATTGTGCCTCGGGTCCAGAATATTTCTTCGAGCCAGAAACGGCGTCAGAACTGACCGAAGCGTATCGTCAGATCGCGACATCGATCTCGGATTTGCGGATCTCGAAGTAAACGAAGCGTAAATGAAACCTGTCGGTTTTGCGCAAACCGATTAACCATAGTTTCCACAACCTTGAGTAGAATTAGGATATTCTAGCGTTTGATTATCATCAAATAAATCAGTGTGTTGTAGTCTGCCCTCAAGAAAAAATAGGTGAGGGACAGATGAACTACCAAGTCAAACAACCGATAACGAGCGGCTTTCTCGAAAGCGTGAATCTGATGTATGATCGCGCCGTCGAATTGCTTGAATTGCCAGAGGATGTTTCGCGCGCAATTCGCAACTGTAATTCGACTTATGAAGTCCAATTTTCGGTTCGCCTGCGCGGTACGTTGCATAGCTTTAAGGGCTATCGCTCTGTCCATTCAGAACACATGGAACCCGCCAAAGGTGGGATCCGCTACTCGATCGACGTTCACAAGGATGAGGTCGAAGCTCTTGCCGCTCTGATGAGCTATAAATGTGCGCTCGTCGAAACCCCTTTTGGCGGTTCTAAAGGTGGCTTGATCATTGATCCGACCGCTTGGGAAGAACATGAATTGGAAAAGATCACGCGCCGCTTTGCGTATGAGCTTGCGAAACGCGACCTGATCAACCCGTCTCAAAACGTCCCGGCGCCTGACATGGGCACTGGTGCTCGCGAGATGGCTTGGATGGCGGATGAGTATCGTCGCATGAACCCAACAGACATCAATGCGCGCGCCTGTGTAACAGGTAAGCCATTGAATGCTGGCGGCATTGCTGGACGGACCGAAGCCACAGGCCGTGGTGTTCAATATGCGTTGCAGGAATTCTTCCGTCATGCCGATGACGTTGCCGAAGCAGGCCTTTCGGGCACGCTCAAAGGCAAGCGCGTTGTGGTCCAAGGCCTCGGCAATGTTGGTTATCACGCCGCGAAATTCCTCAGCGAAGAAGATGGTGTGAAAGTTGTTGGCGTGATTGAGCGCGATGGCGCTGTCTTCAATCCAGCTGGCATCGATATCGAGGCGCTGAAAGTCCACTTAGTGGGACGCAATGCCCTGTCTGCTTTCCCAGGTGTCAGCTTTGAACCGAATGGTGCTCTCGGTCTGGAACATGATTGCGATATTCTTATTCCGGCCGCGCTCGAAAGCGTCATCACGCATGAGAATGCGATGCGTATCAAAGCCCCGCTAATCATCGAAGCTGCGAATGGTCCGGTGACTGCCGAGGCCAATGATATCCTGCTCGAACGTGGCCACACGATCATTCCGGATCTCTATGCGAATGCTGGCGGCGTAACTGTGTCTTACTTCGAATGGGCGAAGAATATCTCGCACATCCGCTTCGGCCGTATGCAGCGTCGCCAAGAAGAAGCCCGCAGCCGCGCCTTCCTGGAGCAGCTCGAGACGCTTCTCCCGGATGGCATTGATGCCTCCGTCAAAGACAAACTGGAAGCTGGCGCATGTGAAGTGGATCTCGTTCGCTCCGGCCTCGATGACACGATGCGTGCGGCATATGTCGCCATGCGTGAAGTGCGCAAAGCGTATCCAAACTGCCCGGATCTTCGCACCGCAGCCTATATGGTTGCCGTTCGCCGGATCGCGAGCGTCATGGATCTCTACACTTTGTAGGGGCCGACACACATCGGAATTAGAAAGCCGGCCCAGATCCTGTCTGGGCCGGCTTTGTGTATGCAAAAGACCGCCATCGAAGTTGAGGCTTTGATGGCGGTCTGTTCGTTTGACGCTTGCTTAAGAAGGGGAGCGCTTAGTGACGCGCCCGACCCGCGTTTGCGGCGATGGGGGCTGCTTCTGGGAGTGGCATCGTCTCAACTGCAGTTACGACGCGGTCACGGCCAGTGCGCTTGGCTTCGTACAGAGCGCCGTCAGCCCGCTCCAAAGCATCATTGATGGTGCTCTCGGTGAAGTCCGGTTCAGCAACACCGATACTTACAGTGACATTGAACGGTCCGGTCTCACTCGGAAACTTCACTTGTTTAATGGCTTGGCGAATGCGGTCCGCGACGCGCACCGCGGCCGCCGCGTCGGAATCGACGAGGACAATTGCAAACTCCTCTCCGCCTAGACGACCGATCAAGTCCTCCTGGCGCAGCACACTCGCTGCAACAGAGACCATTTTAGACAGGACATTGTCGCCAACGGCGTGTCCGTGCACATCATTGACGCTCTTAAAGTGATCGATGTCGAGCATCAGCGCCGACAGCTTTGTGCGATCCCGGCGGAATCTTGCGAGCTCTCGCTCAGAGAAGCGCATAAAGGCGCGGCGGTTGAGCGCCTTGGTCAATGGATCAATGGTGGCCAGCTCAAACAGGTCGCATTTCTCGTGCTCTAACTCGATTAGGTCTTGGACGGCATATCGCGCGGCGCTGCGCAGGCAGATATCATTGCTGACCAAGCGCCCAAAACTATCCAAGATGCTGAGCTCTGCGTCGGTAAACGTGCGCGCCTTTGGATCAACAACGCAGAGGGTTCCAAATCTTTTACC
Organism: uncultured Hyphomonas sp.; assembly: GCA_964400185.1. Taxonomy (GTDB): domain Bacteria; phylum Pseudomonadota; class Alphaproteobacteria; order Caulobacterales; family Hyphomonadaceae; genus Henriciella. The sequence goes on along the minus strand of CAYNUI010000074.1, from coordinate 5,603 downwards.
ATTTGGATCCGTGAGCGGGACACCCGCCAAGGCCTTCATCTCAGGCAGTCTGAGGCCGGATGTGTGGCTTTGAAAGAAAGAGTCGTCGCTAATGTCTTCGACCTCAAACCTTTGTTGGGCAAGGTGCATACGGGCGAAATAGGTTTGGATGTCACTCATCGGATAATCGTCGAGCCCGTGCTCGCACATATACCAAGACCGATACCGCCGATTGAGCGCGGCAATGACATAAGGGGTTTTCAAAGCCATCGCGATTGTGTCTGCGACGCCCATCGCGCTGACGGACTGATCATCCGACAAAATCTGATAGCGTTGTAAAATCTCCGACTTTTGTTCTTCGAATTTTGGCGGCGGATATGAAATCATTATTTTGCCCTACTCCCGTTTCGAGATCAGGCTACGGGAAAACCCCTATCATTCTATTACCAGTTGTAAATTACTTTACACTCAGCGCTGCTTTTTTTCTCTGCAGAAAGGTGCGATCTGGCGTCATTGTTACGGATTCATGACGTGAAAAAATGTGCAGTAGAAAAGAAAAAGACCCGCACTTTGCAGTGCGGGCCAGGGAATAATGGAGATTTGGAAACGGGCGTTTCCACCTGACCTACGCGCGAACCCGCAAAAGGGTTCCATTTTTTTGAAAAAAGTTTTCAGAGCGTCTCAATATACCGCTTAAGCGGCGCGGCGCACCAAGTCGTCGACATATCCGAGAATGTCTTGCAGACCGTGAAAGCTAATATGCGTTTCTTCGGCAGGGGGCGCGTCTTGTGTCTCGCGCGATTGCAGTTCGGCCAGCTTCGCGCGGGCACGATTGACGCGGCTCTTAATCGTACCGACTTCGCAACCGCAAATCTTGGCGGCTTCTTCGTACGAATAGCCCACCGCAACAACTAGAATAAAGACATCTCGCTGCTCTGGGTTGAGTGAAAAGAGCTGTTTAATCGCTTCCGAACAGTCGGTTCGATTATCCAGCTGGCAGTCTTGAACGAGACGGGTCTCAAAGTCTTCAGGCGCATAGCAATCGACGGGTTTGCGCTTGCGCATGAGTTGTAGGAATTCATTGCGCGTGATGGTGAACATCCAAGATTTGAAGGAGCCGCGTTTAGGGTCGAAGGATTTTCGTGCGTTCCAGGCCTTGAGGCAGGCATTTTGGACGACATCGTCGGCCATATCCTTATCGTGACACAGCATTCTGGCATATGCGCGCAGGTGCGGAAGCGTCTTTTCCAGCTCGTTTGTAAACATCTGACAGCCCTCTAGCCGTTAAAGATGTCCAAAGCGTTGGTTAATTAAAGGTAAACTCAATTACTCATTCGTAAACCTGTCACCCGATCAAGTGACAGTCAAAAACAGATCTAATGTAAACAAGTTTTCCTTTTCGACGACTGATCGACATACATGCCGAAAAAGCCCGCAGCGGCGTGATCACGCTACAATTCGCAAATCTTCGTCTCAGAAACGAAGTGTTAGGTATTAAAAAACTAGTGTAGGTTGAATTATGGGGATTTCGCGATGTTCTCTGAGAAATTGGAGGCTCTCATACCTGACCTGCGAGCGTATGCGCGCTTGCTGTGTAAGGATGTCATTCGGGCCGATGATCTTGTTCAAAACACGTGTCTAAAAGCGTGGCAAAAACGGGCAGACTTTGATCCAACCAAAGGCGCGCTGCGCGGCTGGTTGTTTCGAATTCTCCGCAATGACTTTTACCAACAACGCCGATCAGACGTCCGTATAGAGTATCGCGAGCACGAAGAGCTTGAGAACGAACTCATCGCCGATAGCAGTGTTGAACCGCGCTCGAACCTGTCTCGTATGCTCCGCGCCGTGGATTCCTTGAAGCGCGCACAAAAAGAAGCCTTCTTACTCGTTGTTGCTGCTGGCTTTACGTATGAAGAAGCAGCAGATGTTCTCGAATGCTCCACCGGGACGGTAAAGAGCCGCGTATCCCGCGCCCGCGATATTGCCATGGGGCGTTTTCATTCTGAGAACTGGTTGCCGGATGTGGCGACGACGAAAACATCCCCCATCGACGAGCTCAACTTTGCGCTCGATCAGATTCACCGCCGCTATTCAGCGGCTTAGAGCAGGCGCTTTTCTTCTAGAATATCTGGCAGATCGTTCTCGTAGAGAACCACGTCTTGTTCGCTCGCAATCTCGCTCACCAAGCGCCGCGCTTCCATGAAGGAAGACCGTGCATGATAGTCGACTTTGCTCTGGTCGAGCGCGCTGACAAAACTCTCGATCCGATCCGGATTGACGGCAATCACGACATCAGAGTGAGCCGAAACATGCTCACCTAGGCGGCCATGCACCCGGTCATGCTCAAGGCCCATCTCGGCGACGCCTGGGGTCACCAGAATGGCTTTGCCGCCGCGCTGCTTGGCGAGCTTCTTCAACACGGTGACAGCGTTTTTGAACCCGATTTCATTGGAGTTATAGGCGTCGTCCAAGATCAGCGGCTGGCCTGGCGCTTCGATCTTTTGCAGGCGGTGTTGGACTTGTTCGACATCTTTCGAAAAGGCTGGGATCCGTGTCGCCGTTGTCGGGCTAATCAAGTAGGTCATCGCCACGGCGAGCGCTGAGTTTAGGATGTTATGATCGCCGAGCAGCGGCAGCGTATAGGTGATGGGCGGGGCAGAGAGCGCGCGTCGATCTTGCAGTGTGATGGCCCAATTGCTGTCTTCCAGCTCAGCGCGGATGATCTGGAAATCGGCGTCTTCTGTCTCGCCCACTGTGCGGATCAAGTCTGGATACTGCGCGCGAAGATCCGCAAACGGCTTATGCTCCAAAATCTCGTGCGGATAGACGGCCATGCCGCCGCGCGCGCAGACATGCTCCACCAGTTCAGATTTGGCTTTTGCAATGGTCGCAATGTCGCCGAAGCGCTCTGTGTGAGCGTTTCCGATCGCGGTTACAATTCCATAGTGCGGGTCACAAAAATCGCACAGCCGCTTGATCGACCCGATCCCATAAGCACCCATTTCAGCGATGAAGAATTTGTGCCCGCGTTGCAGTTTCTCGCGAATATTGCGGGTCAGGCCGAGCACTGTGTTGATGCTGCCGGGGCTGTAAAAGACTGGGCCGGCGGAGTCCAAAATCTCAGCAAAAATGTGCTTTGTTGTGGTCTTACCAAATGAGCCGGTAATCCCGATGGTGACCGGAGCGAAGTCTTCCAGCTTTTCCACCGCTTGATCGATAAAGCCTTGATTGACTTGCTCTTGGAAGGGCCGCAGCAGGCGATTGGCGAGCATGATGAGGAGCGGCGAAATCTGCAGCACCGCGAAGACCGCGAAGGCGTGCAGGGCCAAGAGACCCAGGCTTACAACATAGAAGGCCCGCGCCAGCCAGCGAATGCGCTTGAGGCGCTCAGTGGTCACCAGTTTCTTCTTGTATGCATAGCCACGTTCGCGCAGCGCCAGCACGACCAGCACCGCCGCTGCGATGAGCCATTTGTAGAAGCCGAGCCCGAAATAAGCATCGGCAACAAACAGACCGATCAAGACCAAGGTCGCCAGCACATCAAACAGACGCACGCGCAGCACAGCGCCGAGAAAGCGTGAGCTGTCATATTCTTCCTGCTGAAAATAGGTGAGGATCGTATTGATCCGCACCATGCCGAACCCGGCGAGCGCGAGAATGAAAGCCGCAAAGGGGAGATAGGCGATCAAAGTCATGCGGCGCCGAACCCTTCTTTGATCGTCAGCGCGATCTGGTGGCGTCCGCGGTCTAGAATTGAGATATGATCATAGTGAGGGCAGACGGTCAGCGTCGCGTTTGGAATGCCGGCCACCAATTTTTCGCCAAGCTCGACCGGCGTATCGACATCTTTGCCGCCATAGATGACGGAGGTCCGGCATTTTATCTGGGGTAGGGTCGGGGTTTGGTCTTCATTCACGGTCTTCACGAAGATATCTCGCATGCCGATTTCGCGGCTATGGACATAGTCGACGCTGCCATACTGCTTTTCTAGAGCCAGCAGAGCGGCGTCATCCTTGGCCATGGCTTTCTTAAATTTAAACTCCATCCCGCGCCGACGCCCTTTGAGCTTTTGCAAGGCTGAGCGCGTGCGCGGCACACCGGCTGAGGCGACGAGCACCAAATGCTCGACCACATCGGCATATTTCGCGGCGATCCGCATCCCGACGCGCCCGCCAAAAGAATGGCCGACCCAAGTGAAGCGTTTCAAGCCAAACTCAGCGGTCAGGAATTCCAATATGTGCGCGGCATAGTCTTCCGTGCCCCAGGTTTCGTCTGGGCGTGGCGTGTCGCCGAAGCCGGGAAAGTCGATCAGATAAGAGTGCGCCACCGGGGCGAGGGCCTCTGCAACCGGGATAAAATCGCGATAGGTTCGCCCCCAGCCATGTCCAAACACCACAGGCGGCTTGGAGCTGTCCCCAATTTGAACCAAATTCGGCTTCAATAGTGTGGTCATAGACTGGCTTGATCCCGCTCGGCGATTCGCTCTCTATACTCTACGCAGACCTTAGACTTAAGACTGGTGAAAAATTGGCAAAATCGCTCAAAACTGTGATTCTTTTCGGCGGCGCCAGCTCTGAGCATGATGTCAGCGTCGTCAGCGCCCATCAATTGATGGATGCCGCAGACGTCCGCCATCTCGATATTTTGCCGGTCTATACAGATTTCGCCAACCGGTTCTGGATCGGCGATCACCTGCGAGATATCTCTAAATACAAGCCTCGCCCGCCGCTTGGCCAACAAGTGACGTTTCGTTGGGGCGACAATGGTCCGCTGGTTTGCGCGATGGATGGCACGCCCATCCAGCCGGTTGATTGCGTCCTGCCTGTCTTTCACGGAACTTTTGGCGAGGATGGCCGCATCCAAGCCTATTTCGAGCTGCTCGGCATCCCTGTGACCGGGCTATCTTCCTCGAGCACGTCGATCGCGATGCGCAAAGACGTGACCAAGGCGCTGGTCAAAGCTGCTGGCGTGAATGTGCTGCCGCATATCACCGTCACCCGCGCCCAGATCGAAGATGCCGACATGATCCTGCCAGACGTGAAAGCGGCGCTTGGCTATCCGGTGATCGTGAAGCCGGCCAATCTTGGTTCTAGCGTCGGTGTCGGGCTGGTCAAAAGTGAGAATGAAGACCTCTGGCCGCTGGTCGAATATGTCCTCAAGAAAGACACGCTGTGCTTGATCGAGCCGCAAGTTCAAAATCTGGTGGAGTACAATATCGCCATGGTCGCCAAGGGCGAGGAGATCAAACTCTCCGCGATCGAGCGCCCGAAATCCGGCGCGGACCTGCTGGATTTTCGGGAGAAATATCTCTCCGCGGATGGCGGCACCAAAGGCCAGTTCAAACCCTCTGAGGGCATGCTGTCGCTCACCCGCGACATCAATCCAGAGCTGCCAAAAGACTTAGAAGACAAGATCCACGATTATGCCCGGCGGACTTTTACCGCGCTCGGCAAACGCGGCGCGCCGCGAATCGACTTCATGAGCAATAAGGAAACCGGCGAGCTCTGGTTCAATGAAATCAATGCGATACCAGGCTCTTACGGCTTCTTCCTCTGGGAAGCCGCCGCCGAGCCCATGCTGTTTCCGGAGCTCATCAATCACCTCATCGAAGAGGCGACAGGCGA
>CAYNUI010000073.1:4687-10858 GCA_964400185.1 uncultured Hyphomonas sp. | reverse complement strand
CATCGCGCGCGAACGCCATCGCTGTATCGCGCAACATTTGTTGGTCTTCAGAAAGAACGAAGGACATTATTGGTGCTCCCGCAGGCCGAGGACGCGTTTCGCGACCACGTTGAGATTGATTTCGCTGGTGCCGCCTTCGATTGAGTTGCCTTTCGAGCGCAGCCAGCCGCGAGTGGCTTTCTTGGCGTCTTCGGCAAAGCCGTCGCCGTCCCAGCCAAGACCGTCTGTGCCAAGCGCTTCAACCAGAAGCTCGCACTTGTCTTGGTTCATTTTCGCAGCGGCGTATTTCATGATGGATGCCGTGTGGCCAACTTCTTGGCCGGCTTTGGCTTCTTCGGTTGAGCGCTGGACCGTCAAGCTGAACGACTTGGCATACATAAGGTGGTCGGTGATCCGAGCCCGCATATCGCCATCCGCGATGCGGCCGGACTCATCGACGCCAACGTGTTGCTTGGCATATTCTTGCGGCGGCAGAATGCCCGAGCCGCCTGTTCCGCCAAAACCGCCAGCTGAGATGGATGAGCGCTCAAACTGGAGAAGGCGTTTGGCGATGGTCCAGCCACCATTCAGTTTTCCGACGAGCTGATCCTTTGGCACTTTGACGTCGGTGAAGAAGGTCTCACAGAAGGGCGAAGAGCCGGAGATCAGTTTGATCGGACGCGCTTCGACGCCTTCGGTTTCCATATCAAAGACGAGGAAGCTAATGCCTTCATGCTTCACGCTCTTATCGGTGCGGACCAGGCAGAAAATCCAATCGGCTTGGTCGGCGTACGAGGTCCAGACTTTTTGGCCATTGATCAGCCAATGATCGCCCTTGTCCTCACACTTGGTTTGAAGGCCAGCGAGGTCAGAGCCTGCCCCTGGTTCGGAATAACCCTGGCACCAGCGTGTCTTGCCTTTGACGATGTCCGGGATGAACCGCTTTTTCTGTTCGTCATTGCCAAACTCGAGCAAGGCTGGACCGAACATCCATAGGCCAAAAGAGAAGAGGGCGGGGCGGGCCCGGATGCGACGCAACTCTTGTTGCAGAACGCGCGCTTGGGCTTTGCTGAGGCCGCCGCCACCATACTCGGCAGGCCACTCTGGCGCAGTCCAACCTTTATCGCCCATGCGTTCTAGCCAGATTTTGGAGTCTGGATTTTTGAATGTCTCGCGCTTTCCGCCCCAGACGATTTCGTCATCTTTCATCGGGGTGCGCATGCTTTCAGGGCAATTTTCCTCGAGCCATTCGCGCACTTCGGTGCGGAAGGATTCGAGCTCTTCGGGGGCGTCAAAGGCCATTCTCTTCTCCTGCGCTGGACACGCCGCCAGCGTCTATTTTGTCCGACGATCAACATAACAGCCGGAGAAGAGATGACCATGTCTGACGCCGGGTCAGAGCTTTGTGTCACACCGCGTAGGCAAACTCTTCGCGCGTGATTTTGCCAGCCTCATTGACATAATAGGTGGCGATCTCGCGCATCTGCGTGCGTTCGCCCGACTCTTTGGCGGTCACATCGATGTCGAAGATCACTTGAAACCGATCGCTGCCGTGAACGAACGGGCCTTCAACGTTCATCGAGTGAAGTTCATGCGCGCCGTACCACCAGTCGCCTTTGGCTCTGATCGCGTCGACCCCGACCGCCTCAGCATTGCCGTCTGGCATGGCGACCGCCTCAACTGAAACGGCATCTGTCGCGTAATGCGCTTTTTGTAGTTCTGCGTCCTTGCCGTCTGAGCAATAGTCAATCAGCGTTTGGCCGAGTTCCATGAGTTCTTGTGGGGTTGGCATATTAGTCCTCCTTTATTGCATCCCATATTGGAACATAAAGAGAACAAAATGGATTGAGTCAAGTGACAGTTTGGTATCAAAAGCGCCCGAACATTGAGTTTTCGGGACCCGTTTCAACCCCGACGAGGTTGAGGATGTGGACGACAATCATAAACAAACCAAACACGCAGCCGATCATGATCAGGCCCCACGGAACTTGGTGGGGACGTTGGTCCTTCTTGCGCACGGTTCCAAGCTTTGAGTGCGAGAATATGCCAAGTGCGATGAAGCCTATGGCGAGGGCTGAGCTGATGATCCAGTCGAGCAAAGAAAGGCCTCCGTGGTGCGCGGTTCGTGCGGCGTCTTTGCCCAGAAATAAGGACGCTTCGCAAGAGCCCAAATCGCACGATATGCAGCGAGCGAGAGCAAGGGCCAGTAAAGAGGCTTGGTGAGCATGGCAAACACGCGGGAAGCGCTCCATTTGCCGGGTGCGCAAATGTCACCAATCAGGCTGACAGCATAGCCGCCAATCAAAAGGGACAATCCTGTCGCACCCAGCTCAAGCCCATCCGAAACACCCACGCCAATGACGAGTAAAGCAAGGGGCAGGTGGAGCAGTGGTCCAATGATTGCGCCACCAAGGGACGATTGCATGGCCATGAACTTGCCCAGGCCGAGGTCGCGAAGGGTTTCTCGTGGGTGTCGCATCAAAACGAGCCAGGTCTGTAGATAGCCTTTCAGCCAGCGGCTGCGTTGAGGCAACCAGACACCAAGGCCGTGAGGCGCATCTTCCTGTGTAACCGAACTAAGGCGCCCGACGTTCAAACCCTCCCGCGCGATTCGCATGCCAAGATCGGCGTCTTCGGTAACGTTCCAGGCGTCCCATCCGCCAAGGTGTCGTAAGGCCTCGGTTCGAAAGTGATTGCTTGTTCCGCCCAAGAGGACCGGCAATCGACAGAATGCTGTGCTGGGTAAGAGGAGACCAAACTGAACATCATATTCCAATGCCCATTGTGCCGTGAGCCAGTTCCGCCTGGCATTGTCTGCGGCGAGCCGGGCTTGAAGACAGATCGTGTCCGGGCCCGACCGACGAAAGAGCGCGTGCGCTTTTTGAAGTTGGTCGTGCTCTGGCAGGTCTTCGACATCATAGATGACCAAATACTCGCCACCTGCGCGTCGCAATCCGTAGTTCAGCGCGTTCGGTTTCGTGCGGGGTCCGCCAGACGGAACGAGGAGTATCTTTGTTCCGTGAGGAAATCGTGCCCGGATGGCGGCTTCCTGCGTTTGAGCATCGTCCTCCTCAAGAAGCAGGAGGATCTCCAATCGGTGAGATGGCCATTCAAGCCGCGATAGCGCGCGTGCGAGCTGGTTCATCAGACCCGCCTCCTGATAAGCGGCGACCATAATTGTGTAGATTGGCAGCGGTTCAGATCCTGTTGCGGCGGGCTGGGGGCGATCCGGGGCGAGCCGGATGGCCGTGCCCACGAGGATCAAAAACAAGCGCCAGGTGATGAGGCTGGCGAAGACAACGAAGAAGACCCATGAGAGGCACTGGGCTGTCATGACCGGGAGAAACAATCCGCTTATTCCGACCGAACAGGCGAGCTGATTGAATCTGCGGATTTGCCCCGCCGTAACGCCATCCATAAAGGATCGAGCACGGCTAAGGCAGAAGAGAGCAGGGGCATCTATTCTGTTTCGGTATTTGTATTCGCTTGAGTTCGATCTGCTGTAATCAATATTAATGCATCCAATTAAAAATAAAGCGTATTGTTTGGTGGGATGGTTATTATCGTTCAAGCGACCAGCGGTTGAGCGCCCGTCGATGCTACCGGCATCTGGACAATTTGAACTTTATGTTCTATATATGTTCCATGAGTGGCGTACATATCATCTGGTTTCGGAGAGATTTGCGGGTGCATGATCATGCCGCGCTTAAGGCCGTCCGCCTCGCGTCTGAGCGAGATGGTGGACGGGTGCTCGCGCACTACATTTCGGGCTCAGAAGATACTGACACACCGCATTTGCACGAGGCGCTGCGCGATCTCGATCATGCGCTGATGCAACGCGAAACCGCGCTACACTTTCGGACGGGCGACGCGATTGAGTGTTTGTCCGAGATCCATGCCGCGCATCGGATATTGAGTTTGCACACCCATGACACGCTCACAAACGAGGATCAGGATCGGCGGGTCGAGGCCTGGTCTCTGCGTGCGGGCGTACCGTTTCGGATCCATGCGCAATTTGGTCCGGAGCGTCGCAGCGATTGGACAGCGTTCATGTCTGCACCGCGCCATGAAGCGCCGTCCAGTCTAGACGCTTTGGATGTCGGACTGGGACGCAAACCCTATCTTAGCGCAAACTCCGACGCGGAAAGTCCGGGCGGTCGCAAAGCCGCGATCCAAATCTTGCGCGGTACGCTTGGGCAGGTTTCGGACCTTGAGAAGATCGCATCGTCAGAGGCTTTGAGCGGTGATGATTTATTTGAGGCTTTAGAACCACATTTGGCCTTAGGCGTTCTTTCCGTGCGTGAGGTTTGGCAAGCGGCGATCAGTGCCCAGCAGCAATATGTTAAAGCCGGTCATGACATCCGCGCGGCGCGGATCGCGCGTCTGATATCGCGCCTTGCAGACTTGCGCCCACAAAACGCGGCCCCCCACGCTGCGGGCCGCTCGCGCGGGGTTTCGAAACCGCCAAACCCAGGCTCTCAGCTTTCACTGGATATTTTCCCCACTCGTCCTGGATGACGAGCGCCCGCTTGGAAAATCAAATGATATCAAAGAATTGAATGAATTTGGCGCGCTAGGCGTCAACGGGCTGCAGTGAAAAATTTACCGAAAATCGATATCTACATATTGAAAAACAATAAGAGTAATGTTAGATAGGTTTTCGTTGGAGAGACTTCAAAAGGAGCCTCCAGCCCCGGTCAAACGGGCTTACGCACTGATAAAGGACAAAAAAATGCAAGCGACTTCCTCCCAAGTCACAACAGTTGGCACCACCGATACCTCGATTTTTATGGCATCTGCCATGGATGAAGATCCAGGAGGGGTTATCCCTCTCGAGCTTAAAAAAGCAGCAAGCAACTCTGGCCGCGATCATCTCTTAGTACGCCGTCGTCGTCGTGACACGCGCCGCGGCACGCGCTGACCGGCGCCGCCGCAATCTCCCCTCCCCCGAGACGCCTCATCCGAAAGGATGGGGTGTTTTGCGTTTCGGGCCTCTAATCCGCGATCAGGTCTTTGGGTTTAATGAAGTTCTGTAATCGAAAATGCACTGGCAAGAAGGCACCATCTGCGCTCGCTTCAAACATGACAGCGGCGCCCGTGGGGAGCTTCGCAGCAATTCGGATCGAGGCTTGGTGATCGACACTGCCGGCCTCCCGCAAAATGTGCAGTGAGAGATCGTGCAGCCCTGGATTGTGTCCGAGGATCATCAGGGTTTGGGCGCCATCATGAGCGGTGATGATGTCGGAAATGCCGCGTTCGCCTGCAAGATAGAGCTCTTCTTCCAAGACCATCTCACAATTCCCGAATACATCTGAGAGATGGCTCCAGGTCTCGCGGGTCCGCCGCGCTGTGGAGACGATTGCTTTTTCGGGCGACCAGCCTTCCGCCTTTAAGGCGCTGGCCATGGCGGCTGCGGCTTCATGCCCGACGGGCGTCAATGCGCGCGAATGATCGTCAATGCCTTCATTCCAAGGCTCTGTCTTCGCGTGGCGCATCAAAATCAGACGCTTCATCAAAGCTCCATAGAAACGGTGCAGGAAAACTAAACCTGCGAGTCAGGCATTTGCGGTTTTATCGGCCCCTCATAGGCCCCAGTTTCACTATAGAAATCAAGCCTATTTACAAGGAGAGCGCTGATGAGCTTGCTGCTCGGCGACACCGCCCCCGACTTTGAAGCCGACACAACGCAGGGGCGCATTCGGTTCCATGACTGGATTGGAGATGACTGGGTGGTGTTCTTTTCTCACCCGGCTGATTTCACGCCGGTTTGCACGACGGAGCTGGGCTACACAGCGAAACTCAAAGACAAGCTGGCGGCGCGGGGTGCTAAAGCTTTGGTGATCTCGGTCGACACCGTGGAGCAGCACAATAAGTGGATCGCTGACATTGAAGATACGCAAGGTGCGGCGGTCAACTTCCCCATCATTGGCGACCCAGAGAAGCAAGTTGCGACGCTCTACAATATGATTCACCCGCAAGCCGACGCGAAGGTCACCGTGCGGGCCGTTTATGTGATCGATAATAAGAAGAAGATCCGCGCCTCTATCATTTATCCGCCTTCCGCAGGCCGGAACTTTGATGAAATCTTACGGCTCATCGACAGCTTGCAGCTGACCGACAATCACAAGGTCGCAACCCCTGTGAACTGGCAGGATGGCGAGGATGTGATCATCGTGCCGAGCGTGACCAATG
>CAYNUI010000073.1:0-4587 GCA_964400185.1 uncultured Hyphomonas sp. | reverse complement strand
CCTGTGAACTGGCAGGATGGCGAGGATGTGATCATCGTGCCGAGCGTGACCAATGAAGAGGCGGATAAACTCTTCCCGAAAGGGTATGAAGAAGTCCGACCGTATTTGAGAACGACGCGGCAACCGAATAAGTAACGAGCTGCGCCGCCGTCAGGCTCAGTCGATGTGGCACACATAATCGTCACCCGGCTTGGCGATGGAGACGGTGGAGCCTCCTTTAACTTTCATCGCATTGTTTTTGCAGGTGTCGCCTTTGTTTTTGCAGATCTGGTCGCCACCAACAAAGATCTCGATTTTGCATTGGCCTTTGCCCTGTCCGGTGCAGCCATAAGTGTCGGTCTCGCCAGCAACGGCCTTTTTCAGTTTCTCTTCCAAGGAACAAACTGAGTCAGCGCCCGTGTAGATGTAGACATTCGCCGTTTTGTCGATCTCGTTGATGACGGTAAAGCGCGGCGAAGCTTCCGCTGCAGGTGCTGCGGCTAAAGTGACACCGAAACTAACGGCGGCGGTCGTTGAGAGCATCTTCAATTGGTTTAAGCACATGGGTGTTCTCCTTGAGTGATCGAGGAGTAAAACCGCTCAGAAAAAGTCAACAATTGTCGAATGTGACAGGCGTTCGTCGGGCCTAACTGAGCTGGCAATTGAAATTTGGGTCTTTGCCCGAAACCTTCAGCGTCGAATCGCCTGCAACCTTGATCGCATAACCGCTGCACGTATTTGTGAGTTTGTCGCAGATATCTTCACCGCCCGCTCTCGGCACCACTTTGCACTGTCCTTTGCCATTTCCCGTGCAACCATATGTCTTGGTTTCGCCCGCCGCGATGGTTTTCTTTTTGGCGTAAACATCACAGGTCGTATCGCCGCCATTAAAGATCATAACTTTTATGGATGCTTTCGTGTCGTTGACGACGGTGAAGCGTGGTGAGGCTTCTGCGGTCGAGCTGACGGCCAAGGCGCCCCCTAAACTGATAGCGGCGATGATGGGAAGCATGGATATTGGGTTAGAACGCACGAGCTTTCTCCTTGTGTCTTCATGGAGTAAAACTGCTCAGAACAGATCAACAATTGTCAGATGTGACAGCGGCCCAGGCGATCATTATTGAATTTGGCAATCATACCCGGTCGGCGTGCTGTAAATGTAGACCAAGGAATCATCCTTCATAATGATCGCTCTGTCTCCGCACGTATTTTGAAGGGATTTGCAGATTTTGTCGGTGCCATGATTGATCTTAATTTTGCAACGGCCTTTGCCATTGCCTTGGCAGCCATGCGTATGGGTCACCTTGCTATTCGCCGTTTCGGTTTTTAGCGGGATGCTGCAATCGCCATCATCGCCATTATAGATGCGAATGTTCAGTTTCTTGTCCGATTTATTCGCCACGGTGAAGCGCGGAGAGGCTTCAGCAATCGGGATCGCAGCGATGACAACGAGGACGGCCACGCCGAAACCAATGAGCAGCGAGCCTAAGAGTTTTGAGCGCATGGAAAAGTCCTTTTGCTCAGGACCTTACGACCGCTCACAAACCCAACAATTGTCAGATATGACAGCTCTCCGCCTAAGGATGGTTCCACCAGGCCACGTCTGAATAGGCACGCAAATCGAGTTCGTGTGTCCAAGCAGAGCGGTGCTGGGTGGCGACATGATAATAGGTTTCGGCCATTTCAGCGGGGATCAACAAGCCGTCTTCGGCGCCGCGTGTTTCGCGTAGTTTTTTGAATAGCTCCGGTCCTAGCATTTTGCCGAGTGTGTCCGGCGCATCGACTGCACCATCGACCAGGATATGGGTCACATGAATGCCTTGAGAGGCATATTGGGCGTTGAGTGTTTGACAAAGCATCCGGCGTCCGCCCATCGCCGCGGCGTGTGAATGTTGTCCCTTATTCCCGCGCACAGCAGCCGTGGCAGACGTCACGATAATCTTGCCGCTTCCGCGCTCGGCCATGAGAGGGCAGACCGTCTTGGCCAAGCGGAACAAGCCGAACGTACCGAGCCGCCAGCCCATTTCGAAGGCCTTATAGCTGGTGTCTTCGAGCGTTCGGTCGCCAATCTGCGCGCCGAGATTATAGATCACGACTTCGATCGGCCCGATATTCTGCTCGACATGCGTGACGGCGTCTTCGATTGAGTTGTCGTCGAGCGCATTGAGTAGCATGCCGGTCGCCTCTCCGCCCGCCGCTTTGATGCCATCGGTCAGCTTGTCGAGGCCCTCTTTGTCCGTGCGTCGGCAAAGCACGGCGTGATAGCCCTCGCTGGCAAACTTGGTTCCAACGGTGCCGCCAATTCCGGCGCCCGCGCCAATCACGAGACAAACAGGTTTCATTTTAGGCCCTCCACATGGACGTTAGTTCTTTTTTGGAACTATGTGGCGCGAGACGCCCTCTCGTCAATAGACACCTAGGTGATGCCTGATGCGACAAAATCTAAAGTCCGAGGCGCAGGCTTATGTTTGCGCGGCTTGGCGGGCGATTAAGGCTTCGACGAAATTGATGTGGCTGCGCAAATGATAGAGCTCATCATTGTAAGAGACGGGCACTTCAACCTGGCCAACCTCGTGCTGAAGGGCTTGGATATCACGGAGGACTTTCTCGCGTGTCTCATCATCGCCAGCATCAAAGCCGCGGCGCTCTAGATCGTGCAGATCATTGTACCAAACATAAATCTTACGCCGAATGCGCCAGCGATAAACAGGCGGCGCCATCTGAACGAGCGGGATCATCAACGTAATGAGCGGGATCAAAAAGACCCAGGCGCGTTCGAGAAAGTTCGCCCAACCGAATGAGAAATAGCGCCGCAAGAAGGTCGGGCCTTTCTTGTAATAGCGGCGAGCTTCTGATGAGAGCGCGAGATCAGTTTGGTTTGGGTCTGGATATGTGCCCCCCGTTGTAATCATGGTGCCAACATCATGGATCGGTTCAGCGGCTTCCAAGAGAACGGCTTGCAAAGCCGGGTGCAGATCTTCGCGAACGCCGAGCTGGGCGATTGCTGCAATCAGCGAGACGTCATTGCCAGGGATGTTCCGGTCCATGTCGACCACGCCTTCAAACAAGGTCACGGGCGCGAGGGCGGCATCGCGCATGGATAGTCCGTTGGCCCGGCGCACGCCGATCAGTCTGATCGTGTCCGCGCGCAAGAGGCGTTGGATATAGCTCGCATTGACCGAAGCCGTGAACACAGCTGCATCGACTTCCCCAGCGATCAGCGCGCTCGCAGCCGCGCTTCCGGAAAGAGGAGAAAGCGGGTTCCAGGTGCCGCCCCATTCGGCTTGCAAGCGCTCTGTCATGGCCCGCGTCCCCGACCCCTCTGGTCCAGCGGCTGTTACAAGGTCGTGTAAGTCGCCAAAGTCATAGGCGGCGCTGTCTTGGCCTACAAAGATCCAAAACGGTTCAGCAAACATACCGCCAAGCGATTGAATGGTTTCGCGTTCGCTCTCGCCCGCGAGGCCGCCCTGTAGCAAGGCGACGTCTGCGTCGCCGGATTGGAGCAGAGCGAAATTCTCGACCGTACCGGCCGTTTCTAATATCTCGACGTCGATGCCGTGATCTGAGAGCGCTTCGGCATACTTTTCGGCGAGCGCATAATACTGACCATCAACGCCGCCAGCGGCGAACGCGATCTGTGTCGGCGGTGGGGGGGCGATGAGGCGCATTGTGATGATCAACAATACAAGAATGATCGCCGCCAATGGGCCGTAAACTTTCAACGCGTCTGTCATCCAATATCCCTCTAAACGACCCGCAATCTGCCCGATCCGGAGCCATAGGTGAACCTTATGTCACAGATTGAGAGGATTTGAGTCGTTTTCATGAAATCCTTCCCCTATATTGTAGGGCAATGACATGTCTAACGTCGGGAACGATCCATGAATATGCGTAATCTCGCAGTTTGGGGCCTCATTGCGGTTCTCCTGCTCGGCCTTTTGGCTGTGATGCAAAGCAATCCAGCACAAGCGGGTGCTCAGAAAGTCGATATTTCTGAGATTTATGACCTGGCCGAGCAAAAGCAGCTCGCTGAGGTCAATATCACGCCCACCAAAGTCACTGCAGTGACCACGAACAATGAACGCATCTATGCGCAGAAGAGCCAAGACCTTGGCGCGCTGCGTGAACGGATGATCGAATTGGACGTGCCTTCTGTGGTCGATGATCCCGACACGGGCTTCAATCTTGGCGATCTGATTATGGGTCTCCTCCCGATCATCTTCATCGTTGCGATCCTGTTCTTCTTCATGCGTCAAATGCAGGCCGGCGGTGGTGGCCGGGGTGCCATGAGCTTCGGAAAGTCCCGGGCCCGGCTTCTAACGGAGAAACAAGGCCGCGTGACGTTTGATGATGTTGCTGGCGTGGATGAAGCCAAAGAAGAGCTTGAAGAGGTCGTAGACTTCCTGAAAGACCCGGCCAAGTTCCAGCGCCTCGGTGGCAAGATCCCCAAAGGCGCGCTGCTCGTTGGCCCTCCAGGGACAGGTAAAACGCTTCTTGCCCGCGCTATTGCAGGCGAAGCAGGCGTGCCCTTCTTCACGATTTCAGGCTCTGACTTTGTGGAAATGTTTGTCGGCGTTGGCGCAAGCCGTGTCCGCGACATGTTCGAGC
>CAYNUI010000072.1:0-10884 GCA_964400185.1 uncultured Hyphomonas sp. | reverse complement strand
AGAGCATCGCCCCGCGAATATGGTATTCCCAGCTCAGCCAGGCGGCGAGCGCCGCTACAGCAAAGGCAAAGATCAGCCGCGCGATCCGAGAATCCGGCGTCGAGCGCGGATCGGTAATCATAAAGAACGCAAAGACGAGCAGCGCACCCGATTGCATTTGATGGATCGGGATCGCCATCGGATCGCCAAGATAGAGCGCACGTCCGAACAACATGGCGGCAAAGCCAATCAGAAAGCCGAGCGCAATATCGAGCCGTTTGGCGCTGGACAGGACCAGCGCAGCAAAGCCGATTGCGAACGCTGCAAAAATGGGCGTCTGCCCCCATTGACCGGGTGAGACCCAAGCGGCGCTGCCGAACAGCAGGCTGACGGTGACAATTCCGATACAAGCGGGGTTAAACAGATGCTTGCCGCGATATCGGATCAAGAATTTTGCCGAGATCGCAATGAATCCAGCCGCTAGCCAAAACCAAAGCGAATTGGCTCGCAGTAGGATCGATAGAGACAGCGACGTGATTAGCGCAGACTTCCATTGAAAGCCTGCAAACCAGCCGACAATCCCGGCTTCAAGACTGGATCCACGCCAGTGACTCCCGGTGCCAGATTTGCGGATCTCGCGGCGCGCATTAACCCAAACGGTTCCCACCACTTGGGCGCTCATGGCCCCAATGATAGCGGCCAGGAGGGCCGTCGGACGGGCGCCAAAATCGCTGGTGGTGAGAGACATGCAAAAGAGACCGGACAGGGCCAAGATCTGCCAGTGTCTGGCATCTCTATTCACGGCCTGAAATAGGCTTGCAGTTTGCGTCCTCACTCCCATGGCCTCAGATCAAACACACCAAATGCGGGCGAAATAGGGCGCGCTCCACCGCATCCGCGACACACGCGCCCATGGCTCTTTAAGACATCTCTGCTTAGATGGGGGTCATGAGCGAGCAAGACACTGTTTCTTTTGGATTTGAAACCGTCACCCCGGACGAGAAAGTCGACCGGGTCAAAGGCGTGTTTCGCTCCGTCGCGTCCAAATATGACGTGATGAACGATTTCATGTCAGCGGGCGTCCATCGCTTGTGGAAGCATGATGCCATGAACCGCGTAAACCCGCAGCCGGGCGAGGCCCACCTCGATGTGGCCGGCGGCACCGGTGAGCTGGCCCGCGCCTTCTTAGAGCTGGCGGACGCGGCCGGAAAGCGCCGCGGCGACACGCGCGAAGCAACCGCCATCGTCTGCGACATCAATGATGCCATGCTGGAAGCGGGGAAAGCGCGCAGCGACAATGCCAAATGGGGCAAGCGTTTAGACTGGGTCTGCGCCGATGGGACGGCCCTGCCTTACCCTGATCGCAGCTTCGACGCCGTGACGATCAGCTTTGGCATCCGCAATTTTGCGGATCGCGTCGCGGGCCTCCGCGAGTTTAAGCGCGTGCTTAAACCCGGTGGTCGGCTCGCCGTCTTAGAGTTTAGCCAGATGACGGCCCCGATGTTGCAAAAAGCCTATGATGCTTACAGTTTCAACGTCATCCCTGAAGTTGGAAAGCTCGTCACGGGGGACCGGGACAGCTATCAATATCTGGTCGAAAGCATCCGCCAATTCCCGGACCAAGAGACGTTCAAAGCCGAGATTGAAAGCGCTGGGTTTTCGAATGTCACGATCACGAATTTCTCTGGCGGCATCGCGGCGCTGCATTTCGGTTGGGCGATCTAAGTCATGTTAAAAGCGCTGGCCGATTATGGGCGTCTCTTGCGGGCTGGCACAGCGCTCGCGCGTCATGATGTGATTTTGCCGGGCGAGTATCATTCGCGGCTACCCACGCCAGCCAAGTTGGCGGGAACGATCTTGCGGATCTTTGGCGGCGGCGCGAAAGGCCGACCAGGTGAGCGTTTGGCACGAGCACTTGAGAAGCTCGGACCCGCCTATATCAAGCTTGGCCAATTCCTCGCCACACGGCCCGACGTGTTCGGCGTTGAGACCACAACCGACCTCTCCCGCTTAAAAGACAAGCTGCCACCGTTCTCGATGAAAGCGGCGCGGGCGGCCTTGGTCGAAGAATTTGGCGACGAGGCGGAAACACTCTTTCCAGACCTCTCCGAGCCCGTCGCTGCGGCGTCTCTGGCGCAGGTCCACCGGATGCAGACACCAGAAGGCGCAAAGGCAGTCAAAATTCTCCGCCCGAACGTGGAAACTGCGATCCAGCGCGAGCTGCGGGCGATGAAACGTGCGGCCCGGACGGTGGAGCGCGTCAACGAGGAAAGCCGTCGCTTAAAGCCTGTCGCCTTTACAGAGACCGTCGCGGCCTCAATGGAGCGAGAGCTCGACCTTCGCCTCGAAGCCGGTGGCGGGGATGAGATGCGCGAGCTCTCCTTCAAAGCTGGCTATTACTATGTCCCGCAGGTCGATTGGGAACGCTCGGGTAAGCGCGTGCTGACGACCGAATGGGTGGATGGCTTGCCGCTGACCGATCCAAAAGCGGTTGAGACGCCTGGCATCGATAGCGCGACCCTTGCCAATACAGTGACACGCGGTTTCCTCGACCATGCCATTCATCATGGCGTGTTCCATGCTGACATGCATGAGGGAAATATGATTGTGACGCCGGACGGGCGTTTGGCGCTGGTAGATTTCGGCATCATTGGGCGGATCGGCTGGAATGAACGTCAATTCCTCGCCGAGATCCTATGGGGCTTCCTGCGCCGGGATTATCACCGCGTCGCAGAGGTGCATTTCGAGGCGGGATATGTTCCGGCCGATAAATCGGTCGGCGATTTTGCGCAAGCGCTGCGCAGCGTTGGCGAACCGATCCATGGCAAGTCCGCGAAAGATGTCTCGATGGGTCGCCTCTTGCTGCAGCTCTTAGATTTCACGCACACCTTCGGGATGCAGTTGCGGCCTGAATTGGTGCTCCTGCAAAAGACCATGGTGCAAGTCGAAGGCGTCGCCCGTGCGATTGATCCAGATCATGATATCTGGGCCGCGGCTGAACCCATCGTCAAAGACTGGATCACGCAGAATCTCGGGCCCGCTGGTGCCGCCAAGCTCGTCGCCAAGAATGTGCGAGAAGTGACGGATCGCTTGAAGCGCTTGCCTGAAATCATGGACGAGGTGGAAGCCAAACTGACCGCGCCAGAACCGCAACCTTTGCCACGTGAACGGTTTGCGCCTTGGTGGGGGTGGCTCGGATTCTTTACCGCGATCGTCGCGGCGATTGTCGCGATCGTCTACGCGCCTTGAGCCTCGCGCGGTAAGAACAGCACGAACCGCGTGCCGGTCTCGCCGGTTTCTCCAAGCTCCAAATCGCCGCCCATAGCGCGGGCCAAATCGCGAGAAAGAGCGAGCCCCAACCCGGTTCCATCACGGCGCGTCGAGCCGGCAAATGGCTTGAACAAATTGGTCTTGGCTTGTTCCGGCAGACCTGGACCATTGTCCATCACGCTCAAGGCGGCGCCGTCAAAGCCCACCGAGATCACGCCCGTCCCGGACATGGCTTCGGCGGCGTTGCGAATAAGATTTGCGCAAATCCGGTGAACATGATCCGGGTCGGCGGTGGCGCTCGCTTCGGGGACAACTTCGTTTTTGAACTCAATCTCAGCATGCGCCGCGAGCGCTTCCAGCGCGGCTTCTTCGACCAGGTCATGTAAGCGGACCGTCTGGAGATTGGTCTCTGGCACGGAGGAGCGGCCATATTTCAGCGTATCGCTCGCCAAATTGATCGCCCGCTCCAGCGCGCGTTCTAGGCGCGGCAAACTCTTGGCCACACGCGGGTCTTCGGACCGTGAGAGTGTATCTGATACCAGCTGCGCGGTCGCGAGCGAGTTGCGCAAATCATGATTGATCTTGGCAACCGCTTCGCCGAGCTGGGCCAAGCGTTCTTGCTGGCGGAACGAGTTCGACACCGCCTCTTCCATATCTGAGAGCGCGTTTTGCGCCCGGCCAATTTCGTCCGTTCGCGCCGTCGGTGAAAGACGGCGTTTCCATCCGCCTGGATCGTCTTTGATTTGCTCCACTGACTGCGTCACGCGCTGGATCGGGCGCACCACAGTGATCAACAGCATCAAATAGATCAGACCGCCGGTAACGATCGAGATGATCATAGAAAGGCCGAGAATATTGAGACCATAGGCCTCCAGCTTTTCCCGTAGGCCGTCTTCATCGACAACGATCTCTATGACGCGACCAGGCCGTGACCCTGCCGCGCGGATGATGAGAAACCGGTCGCGCGGCGCGAAAAAGGTCGCGAGCGTGTCGCCCATCTCCGAAAAGTCCGGCGTCTCATCGAACAGGATGATCTTGCGCTGACAGCAAATTTCTTCGCCCGGATTGAGGATCATATCGCGGCGCTCGTCATAAAGCTCGGCGACGGCGAGCACCATGGCGCTGTCGAGCAGGTCTTGCTCCAATTCCTCTGACACCATCCGGCTTGGCGCGGCCTCCAAGGCGAGCGCAGCCAGGCGTCCGGCATCGATCTGCTCTTTCAGCCAATTGTTCCGGAACGAGGTGGCACTTGGCACGAAGATGAGCGCTTCGACCACCAATACGGTGACGATAGCGATCAGGAACAGTCTGAAAGACAGACCGTCCCGCCATCGCATTATGCGCTTCGGCGCGCTTGTATCCGAGGCCACACTCACACTTGGGCAGTTAGCTTATGGGATGCGTTGCAGCAACCCAACCAAGGTCCGCGAGGCTTTACCAAACACAGTTGGGGTGAAGTGCGCACTCGCGGCTCGCTTCACCACTTCTGCTCGTGTTGGGTAAGGCGAAATGAAATTGGTGAGGGATTGAACGCCGAGTTTGTTCGACATGCCATACCCGACAATCTGAATGATATCGCCAGCGCCGTCGCCGACCACAGAGGCTCCGAGGATCTTCCCTTTGCGGATGATGAGCTTGGCTTCGCCGAGGGTTTTACCTTCTGCGATGGCCCGATCGTTCTCGTGGAATGGGAAGGATGAAGTGGTGACGCTATCGCCGAACTGCTCGCGGGCTTCGGCCTCCGTGAGACCAACCTGCGCCACTTCAGGTGCCACATAAGTGACAGCGGGAAGCGGCAAATCACTCGCTTTGCTGCCTTGCTTAAAGAAAGCCCGACGAGTGAATACGCTAGCATGCCATCCGGCCAAGTGAGTAAACTGGCCCTGGCCGGCAATATCACCGAGCGCCCAAACCCGCGGGTTTGAAACTGAGCGCAGCTTGTCGCTGACCTGAATGCCGCGCCGATCAAAATCGACCCCGCCTGCTTCCAGTTCGAGCCCGTCCAGCATGGCCCGGCGACCGACCGCCACAAGCAAATGCGTGCCGGTGATCGTCTTGGTGCCGTCTTCGCTTTCGGTATCCACGGAAACGGTTCCGTCAGTGCCAGAAATCTTGACCGCCTTATGGCCTTCCAGAATGGTCACACCTTCCTCGCGGATTGCATCGACGGCGATTTTCGCATGATCGGCATCGGCGCGCGCCATGGCGCGGCCCATTTCAATGACCGTGACCTCTGAGCCCAAGCGATGGAAGGCTTGCGCCATTTCCATGCCGATGGGGCCACCGCCGAGAATGACCAAATGCTTTGGTTGCTCTGGCAGCGAGAACACAGTTTCATTGGTGATGTAAGGTGTTTCTTCCAAACCCGGGATCGGCGGAATGAAGGCGGTCGAGCCGGTTGAGACAATGATCCGCCGCGCCGTCGCTTCGGTGGTCGCAGACACGACGGTCTTGCGATCTGCAAAGCTTGCATGCTCGCGAATAACCGTCACGCCGAGCCCTTCGAACCGTTCTTGGCTGTCCACCGGCGCAATCGTATCGATCGCTTTTTGAACGTGCGCTTTGACCGCTTCCCAGTCGACGCTCGGCTCTGTGACCGTGACGCCAAACTTGGAGCTTTCGCGGGCGGTTTGCGCGTATTTGGCGGTGGTCAGCAGCGCTTTCGATGGGACGCAGCCATAGTTGAGGCAGTCGCCGCCCATCTCAGCCTTCTCATAAAGAATGACATTGAGACCGAGCATGGCTGCCCCGGCAGCGGCGGAAAGTCCGCCTGACCCGCCACCGATCACAATCAAGTCGGCTTTGAGTTTACGTTTCTTGCCCGTTTCCGATGGAGCTGTTGTCATTGTTTTGGTCTCCACGAGATCTGTTTCCGTCATGCGCGCGAGGGGAGCTGTCGTGTCGGTCATTTAGGCCTCCACAGGCTCGGCCTTGCGACCGGTGATTTTCTTATATGCGACAGGGATCAAAGCCACGATGCCGAGGGCGGCGAGCGCTGGCAACATATTCTTGGCAATGATGGCGAGGTTCGGATCTTCACCCGCAGCAAAAGTCGCGCCGAGGCCAGAGCCCACCCATGTATAGGCGACCACCCCTGGAATGATGCCAACTGCGGTTGCGATCGCATATTCGCGATACTTCGCACCGAGCAGTGCTGGGGCAATGTTGGCAACTGGGAACGGGACAACCGGCAAAAGGCGCAGGGCGAACATGTAAGAGAAAGGATTCTCGTTAAAGCCCGCTTCCATTTTCGCCATAAACGGACCCGCGCGGTCGCGCAGGGCGGAGCCGATCGAGGTCTTGGCAGCGAAGAAGAGTAAGCTCGCGCCGAGGGTCGCGCCAGCAATCGTCGCAAGCGATCCACCGACGAGACCAAACAGGAACCCGCCAGAAATCGTAATCCACAGCGCACCTGGCAGCATAAACAGCGTCGCCGCTGCATAGATGGCAATAAAGATCGCCACGGCGAGGAAGAGATTATTGGCCACAAAGGCCTGCATCACTTCCTGCTGCTCGCGCAGTGTTTCTAAGGACAGGTACTGGAACAGACCCATCTGCCATGCCCCAACCATCACAGCGATGATCAGATAAATCGGCCATAGCTTGATCAAGATCGAGCCTTGTTTTTTCTCGGTTGCGTCTGTCATTGTCCTTCTCCTCAGCCTGGTTTTCGCGTCTATTCGACGTCGTTCAGGTCCCAATCGTATTCGTGTTTCGTAATTCTTGGTTTGGCTTGAATCTGCGCGGCAAGCTCGGGCTCGGCAAATTCGAGCAAATGCGCGACCACGCCGTCATTGGATCCACCAAAGTCTTCGCGGAACCATTTATAGATGGTCGACACTTGCAGAGTGCCATTGTTGCGAATGGTCACGCCGCGCGGATCATTCACATAAGCTTTCGCTGCAGCGTTGAGATCTTCGTCGAGAGTCTCACCAAACCAGGCATCGGTTTGCAGGTTTGGACAGCTATAAGCGGCACAATTCACTGCATAGTGGACGCGGGGATCGTCCCATTCGACGCGCAAAATTTCGTGTTCAATATGATCCAGGCTGACTTTTTCGCCGTTGATCTCGGTAAAGACACGCTTCCAAGGGCCGACAATGAAGCCAGACCGGATCGATTTGGTGGGATAGCGCCCGACAATGTACTGCACAGTCAGCGCATTATAGATGTTCGAATAGGCCGCGAATTGCTCATTCTCATCGAGCGTCTCGATATCGAAGGCGGCAAAACTCTCCAAATAGGCATCGAGTTTGGCTGAGTCGCTCGCATTTGCTTTCAGAGCGCCATAGTCAAACCGGTTCACACCGTCATCGCCTGGAACGACATAGGTGCCGAGGATATCATCCCAAGCAGCGTGTAGTTCAGCATCATCTGCTGCTGCAGTGCCTGCAGAAAGCGTCATAGCGAAGGCTCCGGCGGTTAGAACTGTGCGTAACATAGATTTGGCGTCCCTTTTAGAAACTTTGTTCGACGCCCATATACGGTTCTGCCAAATCAGATGCACGTCACAGTCCGGTCCCGAACCATCACCGATCCGTGAGTGGCATTTGTAGATGCGTTATGCCTGCAAATCCTGCGGGATTTCTCTTGACCTCATCGGTCCACGCACGTATTAGCCGCGCTTTCGAGTTCAACACTGTTATTTGAGGCGAGACGCCGATGAAACGCACATTCCAGCCAAGCCGCCTGAAGCGCGCCCGCACACACGGGTTCCGCGCACGTATGGCGACGAAGAATGGCCGTAAGGTTTTGGCCCGCCGCCGCGCGAAAGGCCGCAAGGAACTGTCTGCTTAAGACAGCGCCTGCCAGGGATCACCCATGGCAAAAAAAGAAACATCCGAGACTGGGGTCGTTCGTTTAAAGACGCGGCCCCAGTTTCTTTTTGTTCGAGGCGGACAGTCGGAGCGGCGCAAATCGCTGGTCGTGCAAGCCCGTGCGCGCAAGGGGTCCGAGACCATTGGCGCCGGATTCACCGCGACTAAAAAAATCGGCAATGCGGTGACCCGAAACCGCGCCAAACGACGTTTACGAGAAGCCGCGCGCGCCCTGCTCCCTCTTCACGGACGGCCTGGGACTGACTATGTCTTCATCGCCCGTATGGACACTGCGACGATTGGCTGGCAGCGCCTGCTTGACGATATGGAAAGCGCACTGATAAGCCTCGCCAAAGATTTCCCAGCGGGGACAGGCCCGGCCTGACCCCTCTTTTTATATTTGCAGGACACGATCTGCCCATGTTGCCCAATCAGCAAAACGGTATGGACCCGCAGGACCAGCGCAATTTCATCATCGCTATGGCGCTGATGATTGTCTTTGTGTTTGGCTATCAGTTCTTCGTGCTCGACCCGGCTGCCGAGCGCGCCAATGCCGCCCGCGAAGCCGCGCAAGCCGAACAAGAATTGGTCGCCGAGACCCCGCTTGTCGATCTTGAAGACGCAGGTACCGTCTCTGAGACCCCAGCGACGATCGAGGCGGCGCTGACCGATACCGACCGGATCACGTTCGACATGGATCGCGTGGACGGATCTTTTCTTCTGAAAACGTCTGAGATCGACGATCTCAACCTAAAAGATCACTATAAGACCATCGCCAAGCAAGAAGAGCTGCGCCTCTTGCGCCCGCGCACGACGCTTGAAGGGAAAACCAGTGGCTATTCCGCGACCTGGAATTGGGCAGTTTTGAACGATGCAAGCGCACAATATTTCGATGTTTTGCGCCCGGAAGATGCCTGGACCGCCTCAACCGACGCTATCACGTCAGGCGAAACGGTCACGCTCAACTTCTCCCGCGGTGGGATTGATATTGAACGGGTCATCTCGGTGGATGAGAATTATATGTTCTCTTTTCAGGATACGATCACCAATAGTTCCGGCCGCGCCTTTACGCTCAGCCCGAATGGTTATGTCCGTCGCTATGGCGCTTGGAAGGACTTCCTCGAAGAGACCGAAACCGGATCATCGCGCAAAATGGGCCTCGCCCATCAAGGCTTGGTCGGCGTTTTCGATACCAAGTTCACTATGCGCAACTATAAAAACCTGTCGCGCAATAAGGGCATCAAAGATGCTGACGGACTTGGCTTTCGCTCTGCCGAAGCAGGCGGCTGGGTCGGCCTGACCGATATGTATTGGATGGCCGCACTGATCCCCGAACAGGGTCGCAGCTTCAAAGCCCGCGCCTTCCAGAACGAAAACATGCTGGAGCTGTTTGTTGACGCCCAAGACGTGCAGCTGCCCGCCGGACAGTCGATCACCATCACCAATCAGATCTTTGCCGGCGCGAAAGAATACAATGTCGTGCGCGAATATATGGATGGCGGCATCCCGCGCTTCGATGACTCGATCGATTGGGGTAATATTCTCTATTATATCACGCGCCCCTTCTTTGCCCTTTTGAACTGGCTGAAAGGCCAGATTGGGTCGTTTGGCTGGGCCATTCTGGCGCTCACCGTGATCGTGCGGACCCCGCTCATCCCGCTCTACAATCAGAGCTACAAATCGATGGCCAAAATGAAGAAGCTGGCCGAGCCGATGAAGGAAATCCAAGAGCGCTTCAAAGCCGACCCACAGCGTCGCCAGCAAGAAGTGATGAAGCTCTATCAAAAAGAGAAAGCCAATCCGCTCGCCGGGTGTTTGCCGATCTTGCTGACCATTCCGGTTTTCTTCGCGCTCTATAAGACGCTTTATGTGACGATTGAGATGCGCCACACCGCGTTCTGGTTCATTAATGACCTGTCGGCGCCAGACCCCACCGCGATTGGTAATCTGTTCGGGCTCTTGCCGTGGGCAGCCGCCGACGTCAAAGCCATTCCATTGCTGGGCTTCATTATCGGGATTGGTATTCTTCCAATCCTCTACGGTGTGACCATGGCGGCCATTCAGGCGCTATCGCCGCCGCCGCCGGATCCAACTCAGCGCACGATTATGATGGCTCTGCCATTTGTCTTCATGTTCGTCTTTGGTGGTTTTGCCGCTGGTCTGGTGCTCTATTGGGTCTGGTCGAACACGCTCTCCCTCTTGCAGCAATACTTCATCATGCGGCGAAACGGGGTGGAGACCGAACTCGACAAGCTCATAAAACGATTAATCGGGCGGGGCTCTTCCACCCCGGCAGAATAGATGACAAGCGCGCCGGCCTTTTCTGAAGAGGCATTGGAAACTGGACGAAAGCTCTGCGTCGGGCCGGTAGAGTTCGTGCTCGGCGCCGCCAGCTTGAGCCAGTTGCCAGATGGCAACCGGCCAGAGATCGCTTTTGCGGGCCGCTCAAATGTCGGCAAGTCTTCGCTGATCAATGCGGTGCTCAACCGCAAAAGCCTCGCGCGGTCATCTGCCGAGCCCGGCAAAACGCGTGAGCTCAACTATTTCAATGTCGGCGAGGGCAAGCTTTGGCTGGTCGACCTTCCGGGTTTTGGATACGCCAAAGTCTCCCGCGAACAGCAAGCCAAATGGGTGCAACTCACAAAGCGCTATTTGCGGGGCCGCGCCAATCTGCGCCGGGTCTTCCTCCTGGTGGATAGCCGCCGCGGCCTGATGGACACCGATCTTGAGACCATGGCCATGTTGGACACCGCTGCGGTGAACTATCAAATCGTGCTCACCAAAGCCGACAAAATGAAAAAGACGGCGCTTGATGCGG
>CAYNUI010000071.1:1905-10944 GCA_964400185.1 uncultured Hyphomonas sp. | reverse complement strand
GAGGGCGAGCTTTGCTGGTCAACATGTTGAAAGGTAAACTGCACGCGGCGACGGTGACGCAGTGCGACGTCTATTATGAGGGATCGGTCTCTATCGACCAGGATCTGCTCGACGCCGCTGGCATCCTGCCACATGAGCGTGTGGATATCTGGAACATCACCAATGGCGAGCGGATCTCCACCTATGCGATTGAAGCCCCACGTGGCTCCCGCACGATCGGGATTAATGGCGGCGCAGCGCGGAAATTCGCCATGGGCGACCGGGTTGTCATCGCTGCTTTCGTCCAAATGGAAGCCGAACTTGCGCGCCAGCATAAGCCGCAAGTCGCTTTGATGGACGAGCATAATGAGATCAAAACGCCGAGCGCCGCTTATTAAGCCGCGTGCGCTCACGTTTCGAGCGTAGAGTGTAAGTTGCGTAAGGAAAGCCCGCCAAACTGGCGGGCTTTCTTTTTGGCTTAGTCGGCTGGTTTTCGAAGCTCGAAAGTCACGTTCACGGTAACCGAATAGCCGACTTCACCTGAGGCAATAGGCGTTGAGCGATCAGCGCTGCGCGCTTCCGCCATCATCGCCATGGGTTGTGGGCGATAGCCGCCGCTCTCTGAGATCGTCACCACACGGGCAACTTCATAGCCTGACGCCGCTGCATAAAGCTCGGCCCGCGAAATCGCCTCTTTCATCGCAATGTCGCGCGCCGCGTTCTTCGCCGCGCGGTCATCATCGAGGGCAAAGCGAAGGCCGCTAAATGTGTTCCCGCCTGCGCCAACCAGTGCGTCCATGGTCTCGCCGAGCGTGTCCAAGTCACGGACCAGAACGGTCAACTGGTTCGACGCCTGATAGCCGGTCAAACGCGGCGGCTGCCCTGAAGAGCGGCTCGAATAATCATATTGCGGCTGCAGCGAGAAGTTCGAGGTCTGCATATCGCGACGATCGACATTTGCTGCCGCCAAAGCGTCAAAAACCCCATTCATCGCCGCCGAGTTCGCCTGCATCGCCGCCTGAGCCGTCTCGCCTTGCGTCTGCACGCCAGCATTTAAGTAAGCAATGTCCGGTTCGCGCTGAACTGAGCCTTCCGCAGAAATGCTGAGCGTCGTCTCGGGTTGGATCGAGTTTGGATGCGTTGTTTCTAACGGTTCCGCATTCGGGGTGACCGTCGGGGCCGGAACCGGATCAGCGGCCACCGAGGCCGGCTGCACCTCAGTGGGCTCGCTCGTGGTTTGCCCACCACCACAAGCCGCCAGAACCAGCATAGATGCTGCAGATAGGCCGATCAGCGCATTTGATTTACTATAGATCTTCATGTGTCCCTCCACGGGCTTTCAAAAAACTTGCAGTCTCTATTGAATTGCGCCATTGCGGCGAGATCAAGTCTGGCGTTTTATACTTCCGTTCATCTTGAACAAGGGCCTGTAGCTCAGTTGGTTAGAGCGGACCGCTCATAACGGTCTGGTCGGGGGTTCAAGTCCCTCCGGGCCCACCATTTACGAAAACCGTCCTTGTTACTTAAGGGATTTTATTTGAGAGGGACATTTTTGCCGTGTCGGGTGGGACTTTCGCTCTCCCGTTTGTTCCGTGTGTTTGGCATAAGCGGCACTCGGCGTTCGATGTTAACAGAAGCCCTTCTTAAGCTGAATAAGAATCTAAGATATGCGGAACAGTCGAGTCATTCTGGACCCACATTCCCCAGCCTTCCGGCAAGACTTTTCCAAGCCAAATAGGCGCGACCAGACGATGCCCTTGTGCTTTACGCTGGCGGATTTTTTCGATTGCTGCGATTTTTTGTCACTTTATTGGCTTTTTGTTCATGTATACCTACCTATCATATTGACAGGCAGGAGACTATCAGATTGATAGGCGGTATGGCTGATGAGCATTTACCGCATAAGATAAGACAATTTCGCCCGCGCCCCGACACAGTGCAGGCGAGAGTTAGGGAGCTAGCGTCAGACTCGTTCAACGTCCTTATCCCGACAGACCACTCAATAGAGCGGCAGGATGAGCGATCAATTACGGATGACATGATTTATGAAGTCCTACGAAACGGATACATATCAGGAGAAGTTCGGGCAGGTAGAGAGCCCGGGGAGTGGAAATGTAAAATGACCAAGCGAATGAAAGGAGCGCGCGAAGTTGGAGTCGTCACAGTGATTATAAATAACAACCGCCTTTTAGTGGCGACGGCGGAATGGGAAGACATGCGATGACACGAGAACGCTTTTATACTTGCGGGGATACCGACCAAGGCAGCAAGTATCATTATACCCAATGCGGACTGGACAACGTCTATCTGCTTAGTGGCTACGAATGCGAAATGGTTGACGGCAAAGAGTATGTCCGAGTCCGTCACGTTGAGGAGCTTTGGAAAGCTATTGGAATTTCCATTGTTTCCGACCGCAATGACCTCAGACCTCAAGAACTGCGCTTTTTGCGCAGTCATATGAAGCTCACGCAAGATGAGCTTGCCAAGATGCTTGGTGTTGATCAGCAAACGCTAGCGCGCTGGGAGAAAGAGCAATCTAAGCTTCCTGGTCCAGCGGATCTTGCGGTTCGGACACTGTTCCTAACGTCTCCCGCCGCACAGCCGGAAGGTAATGAAATAGTGGTCCATCTATTTAAGCTGATAGAGGAACGTGAAAAAGCTGAGGATCAGCACTTCAGCGCTGCCAACTTCATTCGCACCATGGACAACCGTGATGGTGAATGGCGCACGTCTAAAGAAACCTCTCAGCTCCAACTGGCTGGCATGTAAATTGGTCCAACCATTCTGAAGAGGCCCGTCGATCACTCGGCGGGCTTTTTTATTGCCGCGGCCTCCCATTCGGAATCTTCGGGTTTAGTCATGCTCCGTTGCTATCACGAGAGGGAGATTGCTGGTCGTTCTTCCAGTTACGACGTATCGAACGGTGTATCCGCCTCCGGAGCAGCGAAGTGCTTCGACAGCTTCAAGCCTTGGCCCTGATAGTTGCTGGTTTTGCCGCCATAGAGGGCGTTTGGTTTGGAGGCCATGGGTTCGTATACGAGCTTTGCCACCGGCTGACCGTGCTCCAAGATAAAGGGCACGTCTCGCGAGCGGACTTCTAGGACCGCGCGGCTGCCGCCTTGATTGGTGCCGAAGCCCGGATCGAAGAAGCCCGCATAATGGGCGCGGAACTCGCCAAGCTCGGGCGCGATGGGGGCCATTTCGGCGGCTTTGTCCGGAGCGACCTCCACCGTCTCGCGGCTGGCGAGGATGTAAAACTCTTCCGGGTCCAGGATC
Source organism: uncultured Hyphomonas sp. (assembly GCA_964400185.1). Taxonomy (GTDB): domain Bacteria; phylum Pseudomonadota; class Alphaproteobacteria; order Caulobacterales; family Hyphomonadaceae; genus Henriciella. The sequence goes on along the minus strand of CAYNUI010000071.1, from coordinate 7,689 downwards.
AGGCGGCCGCTGCGGGCATAGAGCGGTTCCCAAAACTCATGCACGTCGTGTTTGCCGAGCCCGCGCAGATCGATGAGGCCGCCATGAGGTTTGGCGCGCCACCCGACGGGGACGCCTGCCGGCTGATCCAAATCAATCGAGACGGTTTCTTCAGTGGCGTCAAAGCCAGAGCCACGCCGTAAGCGCAGCTGCGCCAAGCGATCGCCGGGGCGCACTAGGATCGGGAAGGTACGGGGACTAATCTCCAGCCAGAGCGGCCCGGCATAATTGGCGGGCACATCATCAAACGCTTTCGAGCGATCCGTCACCACGCGGGTAAAAACGTCGATCCGCCCGGTCGAGCTTTTCGGATTGGCGCGGCCTGAAATGTCCTCGGGAAGATCGAGGCTCTCTTGCAAGGGCACGAGATAAACACATCCAGTTTCGAGCACCGCGCCTTGTGAGAGTTCGATCCGGTGCAGTTCGGTGCCGGGCGCTTTCAAGACATCCGTGACGCTGCGCGCGCTGCCGGGCAAGAAACTCGCGCGGATCCGATAGGCCTCCCCGCCTAGGCGCAGATCGAGACTGGCCGGCTGAATCTGGTCAGCATCGAGCGCCGATGTCGAAGCGATCGCACCTGCTTCAAACAGTGCGGCGAGCTCCTGATCCGGCAAGACCCCCATTTTTCCATCAGCCATGGCTTGATCCCTTCAGGGTGTAAGGCTTATGACGATGCGCCTCGAATGCAAAGGATTTCGCGATGACTAAGCGCAGTGATGAATGGGCCCTCGCCACCAAACTGGTGCGCGAAGGAACAATGCGCTCTCAGTTCGGCGAAACCTCTGAGGCCATCTTCATGAATTCCGGCTTTGCCTATGACAATGCCGAGCAGGCCGCCGCGCGGATGTCTGGCGATGAAGAAGGCTATGTCTATTCGCGCTATGGCAACCCAACCAATCAGATGCTGGCCGAGCGGCTGACCGCGCTGGAAGGCGCAGAGACCTGCCGCGTCGCCTCCTCCGGCATGGGGGCGATTTCTTCAGCGATGATCGCGCCTTGTAGCGCCGGGGACCGGGTCGTGGCCGCCAAGGCGCTATTTGGGTCCTGCCGCCATATCTGTTCGACGATCTTGCCGCGTTATGGTGTTGAGACCGAATTTGTCGATGGCGCAGACCTGGAAGCCTGGAAGCGCGCGCTGTCCAAGCCGACGCGTTTGGTCTTGATCGAAAGCCCGTCAAATCCGCTTCTGGAAGCCGTCGATATTGCGGCCGTGGCAGAGCTTGCGCATGCGGCGGGCGCGATGCTGGTCGTCGACAATGTGTTTGCTAGCCCCATTTTGCAAAAGCCATTGGAGCTTGGCGCAGACATTGCGGTCTATTCTGCGACCAAACACATGGATGGACATGGCCGCGTCCTTCTCGGCGCGATCCTCGGGCCATCCGACTTCATCGAAGAACATATCGATCCATGGCTCCGACACACAGGTCCGGCGGCATCGCCATTTAACTCTTGGGTTGTCTTGAAAGGCCTGGAGACGATGGATTTGCGGGTCCGCCAAGCCGCCGCCAATGCGGCGCAGCTGGCGGATGCGATTGCTGAGCATCCGAACATCAACAAGGTGCACTATCCCGGCCGGTCAGATCACCCGCATTACGCGATCCATCAAAAGCAGATGGAAACCGGCGGCACCCTGATTGCGTTTTCTGTGAAGGGCGCGCGGGCCGAAGCCTTTAAGGTTTTGAATGCGCTTGAGCTCGTCGATATCTCGAACAATCTTGGCGACACCAAATCGCTCGCCTGTCATCCCTGCTCGACGACGCACCGCGCATTGTCTGAAGAAGAACAAGCCGAAATGGGCCTGGACGAAAGCTGGATCCGCTTTTCAGTTGGGCTCGAAGATGCAAACGACCTGACCAAGGACGTCTTGGCCGCGCTCAGCACGCTTTAAAGACAACTTGCGACGCGCAGTTTGAGCATGTGTCGACGGCCGGATTGCGTTCAAGGCGGGCAAGACTGATGTCGGCCCCGCAGGAGACGCAGATACCGTAAGTGCCTGAGGCAAGGCGGCTCAGCGCCCGCTCAATCGATGCAAGTGTTTCCGTTCCGCTGCACTCGCTTTGAGTGTGCGGTGAGACGCAAGTTGTTTTGGCCCTCGCAATGCGGCGTTCTTCGTCACGTTTTCTACGTGAAGGGTTCCCCATAGCGGCGACCAAATCCTTGTTCATCGGATCCGGCGGCATCTTCATGTGAGTTATCCTGTCACACTTTAATGGCTTGGCAAGCCTAGCGAAGCAAAAGAGTCGAACTACATATCGACAAACGAAAGATTTTGAGCGGGAGACGGTTGGATGGGCGAAGAATTGCCGCTGAAAATGACCGGTGCGAGCAAATGGTTTGGCTCCTTTCAAGCGGTCCGCGGTCTCGATTTTGAGGTTCCGAAAGGCTCAATCGTCGGATTTTTGGGGCCAAATGGGGCCGGAAAGTCGACCAGTCTCCGCATGGCCCTTGGCGTTCTATCGCCGGACCGCGGCGATGTTCGTCTGTTTGGGCACGCTCCCAATCTTGAATCTCTCAAGCGCGTGGGCTTTCTGCCCGAAGAGCGCGGCCTCTATAAGAAGATGAGTGCGCGCCAGATCATCACCTATTTTGCGCGCCTCAAAGGCATGACCAATAGCGAGGCGAAAGCTCGGGCTGACGAATTGCTCGACATGATGGGCCTTTCCGAGTTTGCCCGCGCCCGCGTCACCAAACTGTCCAAAGGCATGGCGCAAAAGGTCCAAATCCTCTCTGCGTTGGCGCACAAGCCTGAATTCTTGATCTTGGATGAGCCCTTCTCGGGTCTCGACCCGGTTAATCAATTGGCGCTTGAGGAGCTGATCGTCGAAGAACACAAGCGCGGCGCAACCATCATCTTCTCAACCCATGTCATGGAGCATGCGGAACGCCTGTGCCAGAAAATCGTGATGATGGCGCGCGGCCGAAAAGTCTTTGATGGCGGCCTGGATGATGCCTTTGCTGCGCTCGGACGCGCCGTACATATTGGCGTTTCGGACGGGTTCGATCTCGGCAGCGCGATTGCGCCTTCTGGGTTTGAAGCCACTGAGGATGGCGATCATTGGCGGGTTTTGCTGAAGCCCCAACAAAACAGCCAAGACGCGCTGCGCGCCGCCATTGATCTTGGCGCACCGATCACAAGTTTCACACCGCAAGAGGCGCGTCTGCGCGATGTTTTCGTCTCACTGGTCAGCGAAGCAGAAGCGCAAGATCTGACAGACACCCTTGCAGCGGATGCTGCCGCCCAAGAAAGAGATGCTGCATGATCCGGTCCACTTACCTCGTCGCGCGCCGCGATTATCTTGGCTATGTCACGGCTTGGGGTTTCTGGCTCGGCCTGCTCTTCACGCCGGTGATTCTGGGGATTTTCATTCTCGCCCCGACTTTCGCACAGAATGCGCAACCGACGCGCTATTATACGGTGATCGAACAAGGCCAGGTCTTCACCGACGCGCTGCGCCAGGAAATGTCGGGCTCGGACGAGCTAACCGTGCGAATGATCTTGGATCCACTCGCCGTCACCGAGCGGCGCTCCAGCGAGGTCCTCGACACGTTCGACGCGGCCCGCGAAGACGGTGCGAGCGTTGAAGAAGCCTTCGAAGCCGCAGGCGGCAATCCGGCTTTTCTGCCGCGAAAAGACTTCGTCGAAGTCGATCCGCCGGTTTCGAATAGCGCCGCTTTGGCGCCGTATTTGTTAGGCGAAACGCTGATCGAAACCCCTGAAGGACCACAGCCTCTCTTTGCGGCTATCGTCGTCAATGATGATACCCAAGAGATCGAGTATTGGTCTGAGAACCTACAGGCGCGAACCCTCATCAATGCGGCGCGTCAGGCTGAACATGAACTACAGCTCGACCGCGCCCTTGCCGCCGTCAATGTCAGCCGAGATGTGCTCGAATCCGCCCGAGAAGCCCGCCGCGATGTCAAACAACAACGCTTGCGGATGGGCGAAGAAGCGAACGCTGAGACTGAGGTGACGCAAGCGGATCAGGCGCCATTCATTGTTTCCATCATGATGGCCTTTTCGCTCTGGTTCCTCATTTTCTCGGTCATCAATTACCTCCTCATGGGGACGATTGAAGAGCGCTCCAACAAGATTTTCGACAGTCTTCTGACCTCCGTGAAACTCCCGCATTTATTGGCGGGCAAGCTGATCGCCGTGCTCTTGCTAGCGCTCACTCTGATGGCTTTCTGGGGCATCGGATCCGGCCTACTGACCTGGTTTGTACGGGACAATATTCCAGCTGATGTGGCCAAGGGCCTATCATCGCTCGTGGTTGCAGCCACCAATCCCGCGCTATTCATTCCAGCTTTGATCAGCTTCGTGCTCGGCTATCTGATGTATGGCTCACTGTTCCTAGCGCTCGGCTCATTGTGTGACACGATCCAAGAAGCGCAGACGCTGATGACCCCGCTCTTTGTCATGCTGATGGCCCCGCTCGCCATGCTGGCCTTCGCCATCCAGGACGCTGAATCTGCTTTGATTGAGATCATGGCTTGGGTGCCATTCTTCACGCCGTTCTTGCTGATCTTGCGGATGCCGACAGAGCCGCCCGTCTGGGAAGTCTTCGCGCAGCTTGGAATCATGGCGCTGACGACGCTGCTCATCTTGCATCTGGCCACGCGGGTCTATCGCGCGGGCGCTGTGCATGGCGCTGGCGTCAATGATGTCTGGGCGTTTTTCGGCAAATTGGTGCCGGGCAAGTCGAGCGCTTAGACCGCTTGCTCCTCGACGCCTTCAAATGAGTCCGCTCTCGCGAGCTGCGGGAAGAGTTTGATCCATAAAAGGCCGACGCCGATGGCGACCGCGCCGCCGAACAGGACCGCCCCGACCGGCCCTAAGAGCCGCGCCGCGACGCCCGACTGAAAGTCTCCCAGCTCGTTCGAAGCAGAAATAAAGATGAAGGAGACCGACGTGACCCGGCCCTTCATTTCATCTGGTGTCGCCAATTGAATGAGCGATGCGCGAACATAAACCGAAATCTCATCGGCCGCTCCGGTGACGATGAGGGCGGCAAAGCTCAGCCAGAAAATCGTTGAGAAGCCAAAGACCAGTGTCGCAGCGCCGAAGATGCCGACCGCCCAAAACATCCAAGGTCCGACATTGCGCTGCAAGGGACGCCGGGCGAGCAGGAAGGCGACGGTGAGCGCTCCAATCGCTGGAGCGGCAGCGAGAAATCCGAGCCCCGTTTCTCCCACTTTCAATATATCCCGCGCGAAGACCGGCAGAAGGGCAACCAGGCCGCCAAAGAAGACCACGAAGAGATCCAGCGATATGGCACCAAGCACAATCCGATTGCGTCCAATATAGCGAATGCCCTCGAACACCATGTCGAGACCCTTGGCAGAATTGAGCTTTTCGTGTGGAGGCGTTTTTGCCGTAGCGATGGACAGGATCGCAAAAGCGATAAGCACAAAGGCGCTCGAATACACTAGGCTCAGTCCGCCAAACGCCAAGAGCAATCCACCAAAAGCAGGGCCAACGATCTTGGCGGTCTGAAAGCCGAGCGAGTTAAAAGCAATCGCTGTTGGCAGTTCTGAGCGCGGCACTAAGAGCGGGTACAGCGCATTGGCGGCTGAGGGCGTAAACGCATTCACGATGCCAAGAAGGAACGCGACGCCGAATATAAGCGGTAAAGCGTGCGAGGCGGGTAAGGTGAGCGTCGCCAAGAGGCCAATCGTTCCAAGAAGTCGAACGCAATTGCTGACCACGAGGATCATCTTTCGGTTCAACCGATCCGCCGCCTGACC
>CAYNUI010000071.1:0-1805 GCA_964400185.1 uncultured Hyphomonas sp. | reverse complement strand
GTGCATCGGAGTGGCCGACCCAAGACAAATCCCCAAATGCAAGAGGGGCGCGGGCCTTTCGGCGCCGCACCCCATTTGGCATCATTTGTGTCGCTTCGGCAGTTTCCGCTAAGTCTCCGCCTGGGCGTCTCAATTGAGACCTGAAACTTCCCGTTCTGCGCAAGGCAGTTTTGTTAAGTCCCACCATCCAGATCCCGGTTACCCGTGTTCTTTCTGGTCTGCGCTGCGGCTCGTGCCCCGCTCGCAGGTATGGCCCTGCTCCACCTCTCTAGAGTGAGGCTTTGCAGACGCCGCATTGCCTTTCCCTTCATCTCCTCCGGGGTCCTTTGCGTCCCCTATTTCTAGGGTTTGCTCGTGATCCGGTTTCGTCCGGGTGCGACGTTCTTTCGGCGGTGTTTCCCGGTGGCTTCCCGGTCCTCGCTGCCGACACCTGAAGAAAAGCGTCAGATCGAAAAAGAGTCGATACCCGAAGCGAAAGATTCAGCGCGAAATGGCGGAGCTCTCCACAGAAAGCGCGATTCTGTGGATAAAATGATTGTTTCGTTCTGGAAACGAACCCGGCTTGTTCGAAAACGCGGCCTGAGTTGCCGCCTCATACCATGCCGCAGGACCGTGTCTAGGAACTAAATGGCGGGGGACGTAATTTATTCGATCTCGTCCAAGAACTCGACGCCGACATCGGTTCGGGTCCGCCAACGCATGCGACCACGGCGTTTAATGCCATAGCGCGCAATATTGACCTGCATGCCGTCCAGGAGGCTGTCACCATTTTCGAAGCGCAAGCGCGCCCCATTGGCGGAGAGATCCAGCGCAATGCCCTTCTTTAGGAAGCGACCGCTGTTCGATTTTGCGACAACATCAGCATAGGTATCAGCGCGATCGGTTCCACGCCGTTCCTGCTGTTCTGGCTCTTGAACAGGCTCGATTATCTCTTCTTTTTTGCCTTTAAACCAACCAAACACGTGTTGATCTCCCTAGTACGCATGAAGAGAGAGGCAAAACACGTGCCAGATTAATCTTTATCGAGTCGGTGCGTTTCAGGGTTAATCCGCCGATAGAAGCAGGACGACCGACCTGTGTGACAGGCGCCACCGGTTTGGCGGACTTTCAACAAAACCGCGTCTTGATCACAATCGATCAGCACTTCGGCGACCTCTTGCGTGTGGCCAGAGGTTTCGCCTTTCACCCAAAGCTCCTGGCGCGAGCGGCTCCAATAGGTGCCGCGACCGGTCTCAAGCGTTGCCCGTAGGGCCGCTTCATTCATCCAAGCGAGCATAAGCACTTCACCCGTGTCGACATCCTGGGCGATCGCCGTCACCAGGCCATCGGCATTGAACTTGGGACGCAGCTCATCCGTTTCGTCTTGCTCAGACCCTTTGAGCGGGGGCTCATATGACATTTTCAGCTCGCAATCTGTCTCGATCCTCGGGGCTGTAGCCCAATATATCGAGAATTGCATCCGTATCTTGGCCGAGCGCTGGTCCGGAGCTGTGAACATCGCCGGGCGTCAAGCTTAGCTTCGGAAACGTGGCCTGCATTGGGACGTCAGAACCGAGCAGCGGAGAGAAGACCTTCACGATCGCTTCGCGCGCTTTGATGTGCTGGTCTTCGAGCATCTCTTTAGCCGTATTGATCGGCCCACAGGGGATCGCATGCGCTTCACAGGCTTTGAGCACTTCTTCAACCGTTTGCCCCCTCGTCCACACCGAGATCAATTCATCCAGTTCGAGTTGATTGTCGCCGCGCGCATCATGGGTCGCATAGCGCGGATCGCTCGCCCAATCGGTACCGATCATCTCACTCAT
>CAYNUI010000070.1:3107-11120 GCA_964400185.1 uncultured Hyphomonas sp. | reverse complement strand
TTCAATGTCATGCGACGCATTTGGTATAGCTCGGCCCAAAAGAAAACCCCCGGCGCTGAGGCCGGGGGTCGCTTCCAAAGGAATGGCGGTCTTATTGAGAGACTTTGCCAATGCATTTGCCGATGTCTGACAGGGCGTGTTCGCCGATGCAGAACGGAACTTCGTAATGCTTGTGCGCGGCGGCCACACATTGTTGCAGGTTCAAGTTGGCCATGTTCAGGCAGCCTTGCGTTTCACGCTCGCTCATCGCTTGGCGCATGGAGCTCGCTGAGCTTGGGTCAGCGTTGAGGATCCGATACGCAGCGAGCGTCGTGATTCGGTCTGCGATAGGCTCTTTGCCGCGTGCAATTTTGTTGGACTGGCCGAGATTGGCGACTGCTGCCGGAACGCGGATCGTGCTGGCTGCGCCAGAGACGCTTTCCCAAACAGATGGCGCACCGTTTTGGCCCGCTTGCTCAAGCACCGTATTGATCTCAGGCGAGTGCATGGCTTGCACCATGGCGCCGCGGGCTGGGATACCGGTTTGCGTTGATGCAAACAGGCTCGAGGCTTTGGCGCCAGAATTTCCGACCCGGCCTTTGGCCCAGCCAGCCGCTTGCAGGCTGTAAGCTTGTTCTTTGACGAAGGCCGCAGCGCCGATCAGGCGACGGCTGTCCGCGTTCACCGCGCTCAGCGCTTGGTTCACAGCGTCATTGCCGCCGCTCAGTGTGCGAGCGTAACGAACATCGTTCTTCATGCCGGTCATCATCATGTCACGGCCGTAATAGCCTTCAATGTCGAGCACGGCGGCACGGAATTCTGGGTTTTGAGCGGCGACGAGGGCAGAGTAAGCCATCCAGCCTTGCGTCAATTGCTCTGGATTGTGACCGCCAAGATTGTTCAGCGAGGCTTCGATGTCTCGAGCTGAATTGAACCCTTTGGTCTTCACGTCCGTGACGTCGCCTTGATATGTCGCATACAAGGCCGCCGCACGGGCGAGAGGATCACTTTGTTGAGGGGCCGCAGACACTTGCTGCGGAGCCGGCGTGACCATTTGAGCCGTCGCTTGCAAGGTAAGCCCTGCAAAAGCTGCAACGATCGTCCCTATCGTTCTCTTGGTCATGAAATGCTCCTCACTCTACGACCTAGACACTGGCCTATCTTTTGCTCCGAGCAAAGGCTAGCATCTGCTGATTTAAGGATTCCAACCGCAAATTTAATGAATCCACGATAAGGAAAATGCCTAACAGAGCTGACCAATCCGTTAAAACTCGCCAGAGAGTTGGCGGCAAAGCCATTAAGAGATACGTGCTTGCCGGTGGATACATCGTGGCGGGTATCGGCGCGCTTGCTGTAATGATGCTGGGCGGACAAGCCGGAACACTGATGGCCTCTGTGGTCTTAACCATACTTATTTTTCTCCAAATAAGTTTGTTGCTGCGCGCGCCAGATATGCGGGCCTCAAGTGAAACAGTGGATCGCGGGTCTCGGCAAGGGGGGGCGTCGCATATTGAGACAGGCGGCGAACCAATTCTCGTTTTAAGCGTGTCAGACCTGGGCAGAGTGCGGTCAGTCTGGGGGAAGCGCGAGTACCTCAAGGGGGTCAAAGAGGGTGCAATTCTAGAGCAAATTTTGCCACCAGCGGCGCAGACCCTTTCGATTGAGGGGGGCACTTCAACGCTTACCGTTACGCGTTACCCGTCGACCTCGGGCGAATGGGTCGTTCTTGTGCCAGCGTCGCAATCGAGCGCTTTGCCAGGCGACGAAGTTTTGGAGCGTACCAATTTCTTTGCAGGCCTGGGCCATGATCTGAAAAGCCCGCTCAATGCCGTGATCGGATTTGCCGACATTATGGATGCCGAGATTCGCGGGCCGATGCCGGATGCGTATAAGGACTATCCGAGCCTGATCCGGGAAAGCGGTGAAACACTGCTGCGTCTGGTGGAAGACATTCTTGGCTATGCAAAATCCGAAGCCGGCACTTATGAGCTTGATCTCGCCCCTATGGATATTGCGGCGAGCGGCGAAAGCGTGATGCGCCAATCCCAAGCCATGGCTGAGAAAGCCGGGGTTGCGCTTAAGATGCAAAGCGACCGCGAAGTCCTGGCTTTGTCCGATGCGGGGGCGGTGCGCCGGATCTGGGATAATCTCGTCTCGAACGCGATCAAATATTCAGCCAGCGGCGATACGGTCACGCTTTCGGCCAAACTGCGCGATGGCTTTGCCGTGCTTCAAGTCAGTGACACTGGCGCCGGCATGGATGCAGATGATCTCGCCCGGATTGCCAAGCCATTCGCGCAGGGCCGCAACGCCAAAGGCCGCGCCGGAACCGGACTGGGGCTCGCTCTGGTGCACAGCTTGGCGGAACTCCATGGCGGGCAAGTGAAAATCGCAACGGCCTTGGGGCAGGGGACGACAGTGACGGTCTTGCTGCCCGCAGCGAGCGAAGATCAAAAACGTGCAGCCGAATAGAGGCTAGTCTTTGCGCCGCTCGGCGCGAAGCTCAACGCTAATCGAAATCCCAGCTGAAATGAGCAGCGCGCCCAAACCTAAGAGCAGACTATGAGGCAGCGCCTCGATCGCGCTTGGCGTTTCTGCGAGCTGAATCATGATCGCGTCATCACCCATGCGTCCGCGCAAGAAAATCTCTCCGGAAAGCGACAGGACGTGCATCATGACTGTATTGGGCTCGATCAACTATGGTAAAGCAGGGTTTAACAAGAATCGAAAATGCAATCTGTATGCCTAAACGTTTGAGGTACCATGTTTGACGAGCGATTGCCGACAAAAGTCTGGGTCGATGCTTTGCTGCGCCGCGCTCAAGTCGAGGGCGCTTCGGCCTTCATTCTGCAGCGCGGAGAAGAATCGCGCGGCGATGTGATTGTCAAAGTCGCCGACCTGTCCGGCGGCGCGCGCGCCTATGTTCCGCGTACCAGCATGGAAGGGACCCGGGTATTTGTCGATCTTGCCGCGCAAGGGATCGGTCCTGAAGAGCCTGATGTAGACGCTTATGTGAGCCGCGCGAAAGACCGAGATCGCGACCTATGGGTCATTGAAATCGAAGATCGGGACGGGCGACATTTCCTGACAGAGCCGATCGAATAAGCATCATAAATCAGCGCTGTAACGGTTCATTAACACCAAATCACCGACATGGGTTCCAAAGCAGGGGACTGACCATGTTGTTTTTGCTGAATGACAGGGTAATTGAGATCGACGCGCCGGAAGCCCGGGTCATGGGACGCTGGCGTGAAATTGGCTGTGGTGACCCACGCCAGCTGAGGGCACACGATGCGGTCGACTTTGTAAAATCCAAAGTTCAGTCGCTGCCCCATCCTCTGCCAACGGATCAGGATGAACTTCTAAAAGACCTCGCGGCTTTGATCGTCGCCAAGACAGGTGCCAACAGTTTGATCCTGAAGCCTACAGCCTCCGGCGATGTTGAACCCCGTCTAAAAGATGTGCCGTCGCTCGTGCTCGAGACCTATTTGCTCGGCGCTGCGAATGATCAAGACAAACGGGTCCGTGCCTAATCTTCGCACGAACGCAGCTTCCTCAATTGAAGCGATCGACAATTTCGGCTAACCGCTCGGCCTAATCTTAACCGAGAATATTAGATGTCCCTGACGGAAGAAGCCGGCCGCCGCCGCACCTTTGCGATTATCTCTCACCCCGATGCGGGGAAGACGACGCTGACCGAGAACTTGCTCTTGGCTGGCGGCGCCATCCGCATGGCGGGCGAAGTGGCCGCGCGTGGGGAACGTCGCCGCACGACCTCAGACTGGATGAAGATTGAACGCGATCGCGGCATCTCGGTCAGCGCCTCGGTGATGACGTTTGAGTTTCGCGGTAATGTCTACAACCTCCTCGACACGCCGGGCCACGAAGACTTTTCCGAAGACACTTATCGTACACTGACAGCGGCCGATTGCGCGATCATGGTGCTTGATGCCGCCAAAGGCATTGAGCCTCAGACTTTGAAACTGTTTGAGGTCTGCCGCCTGCGCGACATTCCGATTGTCACTTTCATCAATAAGCTCGACCGCGAGGCGCTCGACCCGCTGGAATTGCTGGATCAAATCCAAGATCAGCTGCAGCTTGATTGCGCGCCGCTCTATTGGCCAGCCGCGTCTGGGCAGCGCTTTGGCGGCATGATCGATCTCAGAACCGGCGATTTCCTCCACTATTCGAAAAAGACCGCAGATGAGGGCCTCACCCCTGGCGAGTCACCGCGCGTGGATCTTGAAGCGGTGCGCGATGAGGTTGACCCAAGTGCGCTCGAAGAATTGGAAGAAGGCAGCGAGATGGCGCGCGAAATGCTGCCTCAGATCGACAAGCAAGCCTTCTTAGAGGGGCACATGACCCCGGTCGTGTTCGGCACCGCGCTTCGGCATTTCGGGGTGGGTGAGCTGCTCGGCGTGCTCGAAGAATTTGCGCCTGCGCCGCGTCCGCAAAGCTGTCATCGCAAGGACGAGCCGTTGATGCTCAATCGCGATGATAAGGGCGTCGCAGGATTTGTGTTCAAGATCCAAGCGAACATGGACCCCAATCACCGCGACCGCGTGGCCTTCTTGCGGCTCTGCTCGGGCGAGTTCAAACGCGGCATGCGCTTGAAGACCAATGAAGGCAAACAGATCAACATTCACAATCCAATGATGTTCCTCGCCCAAGACCGCGAGATCGCTGAGACCGCTTATGCGGGCGATGTCATCGGTGTGCCGAACCATGGCCAGTTACGGGTTGGCGATAGCCTGTCAGAAGGCGGCGATATTAAGTTTGCTGGTATTCCAAACTTCGCGCCGGAAATCCTCCGCCGCGCGCGCACGACCGATCCGATGAAAGCCAAACATTTGCGCAAAGCGCTTGAGAGCTTGGCGGAAGAGGGCGTCACGCAATTGTTCAAACCCAGCATTGGCTCTGACATGATTGTTGGGGCCGTCGGCGCACTTCAGATTGAGGTAATGGCCGAGCGTATGGTCAATGAATATGGCCTCGATGTCGTGTTTGAGGTTGCGCCTTATAATGTCGCGCGTTGGATCCATTGCGAGGATGACGGCCTGCTCAAAGCCTTTTTGGACAAAAACAAGTCCGCCTCAGGCACCGATCTCGACGAGGCACCGGTCTATCTGGCGAAAAATGCTTGGGATGTCGGCTACGCGCAGGAAAAGAACCCAGACATTCGTTTTACTGCCACAAAGGAGCGGTCTAACTAGCGACTCGAATCGTAACCGGCTGAGTCGATAGGTGAGCACGTGCCTGAAAACCAATTTCTGCCAGAATGGCTGAACGAAAACCTCCCAGAATGGGCCTTAGAGGGCCTGCAATATGTCGCTGAGATTTGGAATGAGGGAGCCTACGGGTTCACCTATGGCCAGATCATTATCATTGTCGGCATCCTTCTCTTCTCGCTGATCATTCGCGGCCTGTTTTCGCGCATCGTCGTGCGCGGCATAGCCCGCGCTGCAGCGGGAACAGAAACCAAGTTTGACGATGCGCTGGTCAAAGCGATTGCGACGCCGCTCAAGATCGTCCCGGTCATTGTCGGGGTCTATTTCGCTTTGATGTATGCCCGCGTCGATGGCGATACGGCGGTGTTTGCAGACAAAGTGCTGCAATCGGTGATCACGCTCTCGGTCTTCTGGACGCTATCGCGGGCGGTCAACGCCTTTGAGTTCATCTTTACCGGGCTTCGTGACACACTCTCGACAGCGGTGGTCGATTGGCTGGTCAAGCTGCTTCAGATCATTTTGATCATTCTTGGCTTCGGCGCGGTGGCGCAAATTTGGGGGATCGCGATCGCGCCCCTGATTGCGGGCTTGGGTGTGTTCGGGATCGCGGTCGGTCTTGGGGCGCAGGATCTGTTCAAGAACTTGATCGCGGGCATTTTGATCATGTCCGAGAAGCGCTTCAATCCAGGTGAATGGATCAAAGTCGACGGTGTGGTCGAAGGCACTGTGGAGAAGATCAATTTCCGCTCGACCTTGATCCGCCGCTTCGACAAGAGCCCGGTCTATGTCCCAAACTCTGCTCTGTCAGACAGCCCGCTGACCAATTTCTCGCGCATGAGCCATCGCCGGATCAAATGGGTGATTGGGGTAGAGTATCGCACCACGGTTGAGCAGTTGAAATATATTCGCGACGAGATCGAAGCCTGGCTGTGGAATGATGAGCGGTTCGCCAAACCACCCGAGGCTGCCCTGTTCGTGCGAGTCGATCGGTTCAATGACAGTTCGATCGATTTCCTGATCTATTGCTTCACGCATTCGACCAATTGGGGGGAATGGTTGAAGCTGAAAGAAGAGCTCGCGGTCGCTTGCTATGAGATCGTTGAGCGCGCTGGCACCGGCTTCGCCTTCCCAAGCCGGACCCTGTATATGCAGCAGCAGGATGCCCCTGAAATCGTACCTCCGCCAATGCTCAGCGAAGGCGTGGCGCGCGCGAAGGCCGAACGGTCGGAGCTTGAGGCATCGACGACGCAAATCGATGATGATGACGGCTAGGGCGTTCAAAGCCTGTTCAGTTAACCCTTCCCCTAATGCGCGGGTAAGCTTACAAAGTCTTTGGAGCGGAGTTCAGGGATGTTTAGATTTATCTCGTTTTTGCTGATCGTGGCCGGTCTCGCGGCCCTGTCCTATGGCGGCTATCAGTATTATCAGTCAGAGTTGGCAGCGCCGAAAACGGCCGCCGCCCCTCCGGGCAGTGTTGGCTTCGATGGCAGCCCCTCCGAGCCTATTGTCTCACGCAGTTCCAATACGCGGGATCTCGCTGCCGAGATGGAAGCGATGGCCGAGGACGAGTTTTTCGGCGCTGAGTCGATGGATCTCGACTTCATGAGTTCCTTGCGCACGGTTCCGATCGCGCACGAAACGCCGAAATCTGCTGTGTTCGGTCGTCCGTTTACGGTCTCGGTGGCGGTCGATGCCACAGGTGACAGCACGGCGGCGGATGCGCTCTCTGGCTCTGGCAACATTGTTGAGGGCGAGGCGCAGATTTCGTCCTCCGTGCAAGCCTTCGTGTCCGGACCCGCTTTTGACGTCGAAGAGATTACGCCATCCACACAGCGCATTTCCCCTCTGACGGAGAATGTCTGGCGCTGGAAAGTCACGCCAAACGCGGTCGGCAGCCAAGAGCTAGTGATTGAGCTGTTTGCGATCATGGATGATGAGGCGCTGCCGCTGCGCACCTTCCGAGATTCCGTCAATGTTGAAGTCTCTCGAATTGGCCAAGTCATCGCCATCGCAAAATCGGTGAGCCCGATCACAGTCGTTGCGGGCGGGATCGGCTCCCTCCTTGCTGGTCTGTTTGGCTTTATCGGCTTTTTCCGCCGCTAAATTGAGCGTTTTGTTCCGAGGGTCCGTGTGCGGCAGACGGGGCCTAGGCAAGGCTTGATTTGTCTGAGACAAAACGAATTGCAATCATAACTTTATATCAGTTTCGGAGACCCTCCATGCGTTTGAATCGACTCCTTGCGGGAACCGCCATCGCCCTTTCACTCGCGCTGGCCTCATGTGGAGGCGGCGGCGGAGAAGACGACACGCTGACGCTCCGACGCGGCATCTCTGCAAAAGTCGACACGCTGGACCCCCACCGCTCGTCTGCGGCGTGGGAAAACATCGTTATTGGCGATATGTTTTTGGGCCTCACGCAACACACAGCCGATGGGCAAGTCATCCCGGCTATGGCGGAAAGCTGGACGGTCAGCGATGATGGCTTGGTTTGGACGTTCAACCTGATCGACACGGTTTGGTCAGACGGCACGCCGCTCACTGCCAATGATTTCGTCTTTGCCCTGCGACGCATCCAAGACCCGGCGATTGCTTCGCAATACTCGTCGCTTCTTTACATCATCAAGAATGCGCAGGCTTTGAACGAAGCCCGTGTCGCGCCTGAGGAACTCGGGGTGCGCGCGATTGATGACAAGACGCTCGAAATCACGCTGGAAGAGCCAGCCCCTTACTTCCTCGGGCTTCTGACCCACTATACGACTTTCCCGGTACCGCAGCACATTGTTGAGCAATATGGCGAAGCTTGGGT
>CAYNUI010000070.1:0-3007 GCA_964400185.1 uncultured Hyphomonas sp. | reverse complement strand
GAAATCTATTGGAAAGAGATGAGCCGCGAGGAGCGCTTGGTCGAGGCGCGCACGCTCCTGGAAGAGGCGGGCTATGGTCCCGACAATCCATTGCGCTTTGAATACAAGCACCGTTCCACGGGCGACAATCCAAAGGCGGCCCCCGTGGCGCAAGCCAATTGGAACGAGATCGCGCCATGGGTGGACGCTCAAATCCTGCGCCAAGATACCAAGGTTCTCTATGCCGATCTGCGTCAGTCAAATTTCGAGGTCGCCGATGGCGGTTGGCTCGCGGACTACAACGATCCGCTGAACTATCTCTACCTGCTCGATTCCGACACGGGTCAGCAGAACTACGGCAACTACTCGAACCCAGAATATGATGCGCTGCTCGAGGCGGCGAGCCAGGAGCGGGATCTTGTCCGCCGGGCAGAATTGTTCGCTGAGGCTGAGAAAATCATGCTGGAAGACTATCCGGTGACGCCGATGTGGTTCCAGGTCACGAAAAATCTCGTTGATCCAAATCTAGACGGCTGGGCCGAAAACGCCGAGGATAATCACCGGTCGCGTTGGCTGTGCCCAAAGGCAGAACCTGAGGCGACCACAGAAGGCGAGTAGCAACCATCTCGGGGAGGGAGGATGTCTGTCGAGCTTGAAACTGCGGGGGCCGCCTCGATCGGTGGCCTGACGACGCGCCAATCGGCAGACCTGTCCGGTCAGCCCTGCCGCAATTGCGGGGCAGAGGTGACCGAGCGCTATTGTACGGTTTGCGGGCAACTTGCGGCGAGTTTCCATCGTCCGATCTTATCTTTGGTGGGCGAGACAATCGCCGACACGTTCACGCTGGACGGACGCCTCGCTAGGACCGTGCCGGTGCTCCTGTTTAAGCCGGGGCGGCTGACCAAGAACTATACCGAAGGCAAACGCGCGCGTTATGTGCCGCCATTTCGGCTGTTTCTGCTCGCAAGCCTCTTATTCTATTTGATCCTGTTCGCAGTCGTTCCACCGGGACAATTCATCAATATTGATGATGAGACCCGCGATCAGATCACGCAGGAGATTACCGAAGGCCAAGTCGAGCGCGCCGCGACGCAGGTCCAAGAAACCGCGCGCGAGCGCTTAGAGAACGCGAACATTCATGTCGAGGCGCCGGACGAAATCCGCGGCGATATCGAAAATCAAATCGTCACGGTTTTGAACAATCCGGATCAATTCGCGGCGCAGCTGGAAAACTGGTTGCCGCGGCTGAGCATTCTGATGGTGCCGCTAACCGTGATTGCGCTGGTGATCCTGCATTTCTGGCGACGGTCGATTTATGTCTATGATCACGCGATCCATGCGCTGCACCTGCACTCCTGGTTTTATCTGACCGGCACGGCCGTGATGTTAATCGGCCCCTTACTGCCGGACATCATCCTGACCTTCTATTTCATTAGCTTCTTGGCCTATGTCTGGCGCAGTCTGGCTGTGGCGGGCAGTACGGGCATGATCATGTCCGGCCTGCGCATGTTCATCATGCTGTTCTTCTGGGTTTTCATGACGACGGTCATCATCCTCGCGACCGTCTTGATCAGTGGGCTTTCTGTGCACGAGTAATGCGCAACCGGCCCATCCCAAACATTCCAGACGCGCAAAAGGCGATGATCCGCGACCTTGTCCTTTATGAGGACGCGTATCTCTACGCTTTCAACAAGCCGTCGGGTCTCGCGGTGCAAACGCGCGGCAATCGCGGCACGTCACTGGACCATCTGCTGTGGACCTTTGCGCGTTCAAATGGGAAGCGGCCGCATCTGGTGCATCGGATCGATGCTGGCACGTCTGGCCTGATCGTCGCCGCCAAGACAAAACCGGCGATGACCTTTCTCTCCAAAGAGTTTGCAGAGCGGCGGGTCAAAAAGCGCTATCTCGCGCTCGTCGGTGGGACTCTGCCGGACGCGGATAAAGGCCGGATTGAAACGCCTTTGTTGAAGGTCGGGCGTGCGGTGCAAGCGGGGCGGTTAGATCAAGGCGCAGACGCGGCGCTGACCGATTGGCAAGTGCTCGCGCGCGCTAACACCCATGCTCTGATTGAGGCGCGGCCTCAGACCGGGCGGATGCACCAGATCCGCGCCCATCTGGCGGAGCTTGGCTGTCCGATCCTAGGTGACGTGATCTATGGCGGTGGGGCGCTCACGGGCGAGCGCCTTATGCTGCACGCGGCAGGGCTAGAGATCACACTCCCCAACGAGGCGCGTCTTAAATTGGAAGCGCCGGTGCCCGCAGACTTTGCGAGCACCCAAGACGCGCTCTTGCCTTAGCCCGGCGTGCCGAGCGTTGCCGCCATCGGAGCGCCTGGTCCGAGATCCAAACCGAGATAGGTCCATGCGACGACCAAGAGAATGCCGCTGATCAGCATCCAGATCGAATAAGGCAACATGGTCGCGGTCAAACTACCAAGCCCAAAGTCCTGCACCCAGCGGCGCGCAAACACCAGAATGAGCGGGAAATAGACCATGAGCGGTGTGATGATATTGGTCGCGCTATCACCGACGCGGTAGACCGCGGTCGCACCATCTGGCGAGACGCCGAGCAGCATCAGCATCGGCACCATGACAGGGGCAAGCAGCGCCCATTTGGCTGAGGCTGAGCCGACGAACAGGTTGATGATGGCCGAAAAGAGCACGATCATCCCAAGCAGCACAGGAAGCGGAAGACCGGAGCTCTCAATCGCCGCAGCGCCGTGTACCGCGCTGATCAGGCCAAGGTTCGACCAGCCGAACATGGCGACGAAGTGGGCAGCGGCGAAAGACAGGACCAGATAATAGCCCATATCTTTCATCGCTTCTGACATCATGCCGACCAGGTCATGGTGGTTTTTGATCGTCCCGGCGGCGGCGCCATAAGCCCAACCCGCTGCGAGGAAAAGAACAAGGAACCCGCCAACCAGAGATTGGAAGAGAGGGCCGGCCCGCTGATACCATTCAAGGCCCTCTGTGCCGGGGCCATCGAGCCAAAGCGGTGTGCCCGGACCTGCGGTCATGAACGCCCA
>CAYNUI010000069.1:9217-11241 GCA_964400185.1 uncultured Hyphomonas sp. | reverse complement strand
TGGAAGCTCGTCATTTTGCCTTGCCAAGCGGTTTCAATCGCTTCGGCGATGTGACGGCGCAGTCGTGTGTCATAGGCTTCGCGCGGGACGAAGACGATTGTGCTGACGAACCGGCTAAACCGGTCCTCGCGGGTAAACACGCGAACACGTGGGCGCGCGACCAAATCCAGAACGCCTTGCATAATCGGCGCGAGCTCTTCGGTTTTTGTTTGGATGAGTTCGTCGCGCGGCCATCCTTCAATAATGTTCGAAAGCGCTTTTTCGTTGTGACTGCCAGGGAGGACGTCGAGCGTTTCGAGGACGCGCTCCATACGCCGGCGGAGCAATGGAATGTTGCGCACGGACTCATTGTAAGCTTCGGCGGTGTAGAGGCCGAGGAAGCGCGTTTCACCGATGACCTGACCTTCGTCTCCATAGTGTTTGACGCCGACATAGTCGCAATCAACCCGGCGGTGGACGCGGCTCTTTAATGTGGCTTTGGCCAGAATGAGCGTCTCGGGTTCGGCGAGAAAGGCCCCGATCTCTTTGGTCAGCAGCAGCGGTTCCGCGCCGCGATTGAGCACGTTGCGCGTATCTTCGCGCAAGAGGCCCAGGTTTGAGCCTTCGACCATATCCGGTTCTTCGGGCAGGACCGCATTGTCGGGGCCCGTTCTGAATGAATAGCTACGAGCGCCAAGGAAGACGAAGCGCTCCTCGCCAAGCCATTTCAAAAACGCGATCGCCTCGTCTTTGTAGCGGGGAGACACGTGCGTGCAGGATTCGAGCCGCGCAATTTCTTCAGCCATGCGCGCGCGCAAGTCTTGATAATCATCCGTCGCGGAGATGACATCCGACAAGGTGGCTTGTGCTTCGGCTAAGAGTTCTGCTTGTTCGCTCTCGCTGAGCTCTGGCAGATGAATCTGAATGAGCGAGTGACGCCCCGTGTCGGTTTCAACGATGGGGTGAAACAGCGTCACCACGTCAAGGCCGAGATCGCTGCACGCGCCCAGCAATGAGTCGACTAAGAAGGGTCGGTCAGGTCCAACGACTTCCAATAGGTGTACACCTAAATGCTCATCATGGAGGTCTTCAGCTCGGCGCAATCGGATCGATGCACCATCCGTCGTTTCGAACCAAGACCAGAGCGCATTGCCCAAGGATTCGATGTTCCCTTTTGGGATGGCATTGCGCACATCAGCAGGGAATTCGGCAAGCATTTGCGCAATGCAGGATGCTAGCGGATTTTTATTGCGAGGTTTGGCGATATTTTGAACGCGATCAGCCATGTAGAGTCACCCTAGAAAGGACAATCTTCCTTAAGGGAAATCCCACGGGCTCTCAATCACTGTCCACGCACATTTTTGCCATTCACTGCTGACTGCGGTGTCAATTGCGTTGGTAAAGGCCGAGAAAGACTAGCGTGCCAGCAAAGCTTCGGCGAGCTCGTTGCCTTTTTCAGCGCGGAAAGCGGCGCAGAGCCGGGCGCTTTCTGAGGCTTGGGCAAGACGTCTTTCATAGCCAGGAATCAAATCGGCTTTGCTTTCGAGGAAAGCGATGGCCTCTTCAATCCGTTCGGGTGTGCAAAAGCTCGCCACGATGCGAGCGGTTTGCGGCTTTCGAATGTCAGGCGTGCGCGCAATCACGGCGTCAAAGTCAGTTTTGAATTTCTGCCAAGCCGCAGCCCCCGCAGACGTGTTCTCCACCGCCGCGAGATAGACGCCCCAGCTTTCTTGTCCCTGGAACGCATCGGTCTGCACCAGATCCATCAAAGCCAACATATCCGATTCAGAGCCATACTCGGCCAATGTATAGAGCGTTTGGCGACGTTCTCTTTGATTGGGGGTGTTCTGCGCGAAATTGAGGGCCGCTTGGAAGAAGGCTGAATCGCCACCTTCAGCCGCAATTCCAATCGCGGTTTGCACCATGCCGGGCGGCAGGGCCTCAGCGTCGGGATCATTGATCACGCCGACATAGGCGGCGGCCGCATCAGCCAGGCGCACGCGCTCTTCTGGCAATCGCCCATATTCAAGCAGAGCCGCGCCGAG
>CAYNUI010000069.1:0-9117 GCA_964400185.1 uncultured Hyphomonas sp. | reverse complement strand
CCAGGCGCACGCGCTCTTCTGGCAATCGCCCATATTCAAGCAGAGCCGCGCCGAGTTCGGTTTTGAGCAATTGTTCGCCCTGGCTAAGGGTCGCGTCTGTCCCGTTAGAGAGCGTGTCCCATCGATCTGCATAAGCCTCCATCAGGAAGTCTCGCATCGCCTCTTGCGCAGCATCGGTCGGCAGAGCGTCCATAAAGTCGGGAACACTCTTGAGCGGCTGGCTCGCCGCGCCCCAATCGCCATTAGCATTCACTTGGATGGCTGCGAGGACAGCGTCTGCGGTGATATCTCCGGCGGCAAAGGCCGCGATGCTGCTATCGGCAAAGCTTAGCTGTTCGCCCGCCGACAAGGCTGCGTAATTATCAATCAGGCTTTGCCAGGCCTGCGTATTGAGATTGAACCGCCAATAGCCGGCGCCGCCCGCATTCGGCATCACCCAATCGGGACAGCCGCCATCGAGTGGAATTTCAAGAGTCTCACGCGAAAACATTTCGCGGATTGTGCGCTCGCCATTGGCGCCATTCATTTTGATCGCAAATGGGATTGTCCAGGTCTGTGCGCTCGGGTCAATCTCTGAGCCAAGCGGCGCATAGCGCGACTGCGAGACTGTGATCAGGCCAGCATCCACTGCCGGGCAACTGAAGTTCACATCGAGATAAGGAATCCCTGGCTGCATGATGAAAGACGTAAAGCTCTCGATCACGTCCGGGTTTTTGCTGCCATCGGCGAGCGAAGTCATGAAATCATTCACGTCTGCAACGCCGTCTTCAAACCGGCGCATGTGGAGTCTCATGCCGTCTCTGAAGGCCTCCTCACCGACAAAGCTCTCAAACATAGACAAGACGCCACCGCCTTTGCGGTAGGTGATGCCATCAAAGGCATCGAGAATGTCGGCATTGCGGGTGATCGGATTGCGGATCTGGCGGGCATTGGCGAGGCTATCATTGCCCATGACGCCAATCGCAGCGCGCTGCGGGGCCAGATCAAAGCCTGTGCCCGGATAGACCGCATCCATAGTCTTATAGCTAATCCAGGTGGCGAAGGCTTCGTTCAGCCAAATATCATCCCACCAGACCGGCGTGACGAGATTGCCGAACCATTGATGCCCGAGCTCATGCGCGTGGGTTGTCATGATGCCGCGTTTTCGTGCGAGACTGGTGCGCTCATTGATGAGCAAAGCGCTCTCTCGGTAGATAATCGCTCCGGCATTCTCCATGGCGCCATAGGCAAAGTCTGGCACGGCGATCAGGTCGAGTTTTCCATACGGATAGGGATAGTCGAAATAGGCTTCCTGCCAGGTCACCATTTCATCCGTGATGGCCATGGCTTCTTCAAGCTGAGCGCCTTTTCCGGCGGGGGCGAAGCCGCGGAAGGGGACTGCCCGTGCGCGGATTTCGTTCGGTGGAAGGACCCCGCCATCGAGCAAATCATAAGGACCGACGGCCAGCGCCACGAGATAAGACTGAATCTGACGGGTCGTCGCAAACTGATATTGCAGCGTGCCATCATCGAGGATGGTTTGCGCCCGCAAAGCGCCATTGGTGATAACTTGATTGCCTGCAGGCGCTGAGACCGTCAGCGTCCACGGCGTTTTGAACCGCGGTTCATCGAAGCTCGGAACCATTTTGCGCGCATCGATGGGCTCCATCTGCGTGGCGAGATAAGCGCGGCCATTTTGCTCGGCTTTATAGAGTCCGGTCAGGCCGAAATTGTACGGTGCGGTATAGTCGATGATCAGTGTCGAATTACCGGCAGGGACAGGAGTTGCGAAATCGAGCCGCGAGACGCCGCCTTCAGCGGTGCTGCGGGTAAACTCGGCTTCGAGCTCGCTGCCATCTGCGAGGCGCGCTTTTGCCGAAGACACGCGCTGCGCGATGCTGTGCAGCCAAATCCGGGCATGTGGCTCATCGAGCGTGACATCAATTTCAACCGTGCCGGAAAACGCGTCCTCATTGGGGTCCGTATAGAGGTCGAGCCGGTAGGCGGTCGGGGTGACACCGTCTGGCAATTGCCCGGCCGGTGGAGCTTCTTGGAGGACCGGAGGAACTTCGTCGAATGTGACCTCCGGATCGCCGCCGGAGCAGGCGCTCAGGAGAAGGGTGCCGGAAACTCCGGCAAACATGATCGATCGAAAGGTTTTCGTCAGCATTTTGAGGTCCTATGCATCCCATGTCGGACGGCTTGAAGCATAGGATGAAAGGGCGCGCAAAGGTTTCGCTGCGTTCATCTTTGCGTGCACAGCGAATAAGATTAGGGCAGAGCGCATGAAACGGCTGTGGCATTGGCCCATCGATCCATTGGCTCGCACCGTTCGCCTGATTATGGGCGAAAAAGGGTGGTCATTTGAATCGATTGAGATCCGGCCTTGGGTCTCTGATCTGGAGCTTGCGGCGCTTGCGCCGGGCGCCTGTGCGCCTGCGCTATTGGATACAGACGCCGAGGTCAAAACCTCTGCTGTCGGGTCTTTGGCGATATGCGAATACATTGAAGAAGCGCAGCAAAACCCACGACTGTTGCCATTTACGGCGGCGGAGAAAGCCGAGGCGCGCCGTCTTTGGCAATGGGCGGAGGAAAGCTTTGCCGGGATCAATAATACGCTCCTGGCTGAACGGGTGACGCAATGGGTCAAGCGCGATCGCTCACCTGATAGTTTGGCCCTCAGACAAGGCGCGCACGCCCTAAAGAACCGTATGACCTTCCTCGAGGCCTTGGCCAGTGAGCGGGCTTATCTCGCCGGACGAAACTTAAGCATCGCTGACCTCTCAGTTGCCGCGCATCTTTCCTCCTATGACTATTTTGGTGACGTCCCGTGGGACCTCACGCCAGACTTGAAGGCCTGGTATGCCCGCATGAAATCACGCCCGAGCTTCCGGGCTCTGCTGGAAGATCGGGTTGGCAACGCAAAGCCCGTCAAGCACTATGCGGACTTGGACTTTTAACCGCTAATCTGGACCGACACCCATGTCGCAAGAGGCGTTCCTTCGATCGACAGCGCAAGCGCTCGGATTTGATGCTTGTCAGATTTGCCGGGCCGATGAGAGCTGGCCAGCCAGCGAGCGATTGGAGGCCTTTGTCGAAGCGGGTCATCACGGCTCCATGGCGTGGATGGAAACCACAATCGACCGCCGAAAATCGCCAACTGCCATGTGGGCGCAGGCAAAATCGGCGGTCGTGGTCGCGCTGAACTATGGTCCGGATCACAACCCAATGACGACACTAGAGCGGCGTCGCGAGGGCAATATTTCCGTTTACGCGCGCGGTAAGGACTATCACGACGTCCTCAAGAAACGCCTGAAACAGCTGGCGCGCGCGTTTGTCAGCGAAACAGCGGCAGAAGTGAAAGTCTTTGTTGATACCGCGCCTCTCATGGAGAAGCCTCTGGCGCATAAGGCTGGGCTTGGCTGGCAGGGGAAGCACACGAACCTTGTCTCCCGTGAGCATGGCTCTTGGCTCTTTCTGGGCGTGATGCTGACAGATGCTGAACTGGAACCTGATGCGCCCGAGATTGATCATTGCGGTTCCTGCCAAGCCTGTCTCGATATCTGTCCGACAAAGGCCTTTCCCGCACCTTATCAGCTCGATGCGCGAAAGTGCATTTCTTATCTGACGATCGAACACAAAGGCCCGATTGATCCGGATCTCCGCACGGCGATGGGCAACCGCATTTATGGCTGTGACGACTGTTTGGCGGTCTGCCCTTGGAACAAATTCGCTGAAGCCGCGAATGAGGCAGCGTTCTGGGCCCGCGCAGAGCTAAAAGGTCCAGGGCTAGATGAGCTTGCCGCTTTGGACGATACCGCATTTCGCGAGGTGTTTTCCGGATCCCCAATAAAACGGATTGGGCGCAATCGATTTCTTCGCAATGTCCTGATTGCAATCGGAAATTCCGACCATCGGAACTTCATCGAAGCCAGCGTCATCCCGCACCTCGATGACGAAGATCCGATTGTGCGAGGGGCGGCAATTTGGGCGCTCTCACGCCTTGATTTGGCCCGCTTTGAAACCGAGAAGTCAGCTCGATTTGAACAAGAATCGGATGCGCAGGTGAGGGCTGAATGGCAGATGCCGCAGCAACTGGATCAATGACGGTCGGGCGAGCCTTGTGGCTGTTCGTCAAGTTTCTTGGCGGGTTGCTCGTGAGCGTCCATGTCTATGCGCTCATTCTGTTTCTCGCGCCCGTCCCGGGTACGGCGAACATGGCGGGTCGCGCGCTTCAGGGCACGCAGCTTTATTACACCTGGACGCCCATCGAAGAGATGTCTCCCCACCTAGTCCGCGCCGTGATAGCAGCCGAGGACACGCGCTTCTGCGAACACTGGGGCGTCGACGTGGATGCCATACAAACCGCATTGGATGAGCGTGAACAAAGCGGCCGCGTACGCGGAGCATCGACCCTGACTCAGCAGACAGCCAAGAATGTCTTCTTCTGGAATGGCGGCGGCTTGGTGCGCAAAGCGGGTGAAGCTTGGATGGCCACCTTCATCGATGGACTTTGGGGAAAACAGCGCGTCATCGAGGTCTATTTAAATGTCGCCGAATGGGGAGACGGTCTTTACGGCGCTGAGGCCGCCGCCTATGGGCGATACGGAAAACCCGCGAGTGAGCTGACGAAGTTTGAAGCTGCGCGTCTGGCGGCGGTTCTCCCCAGTCCCAATAAATGGAAAGTGCGCAATGCAGGGCCGTATGTCCGCAGTCGGACTCAGACCATCCTTGCGCGCATGGATGTGGTCGCCCGCGATGGGCTGGACCGCTGTGTTACAGATTAATTGAGCTCAGCTAGGCGGATGGCTTCGCGGATCTCGCCGCGAAGCACGAGAATATCTATATTTTCGGGTTCATAGAGGAGCGCTTCTTCCATGTCAGCGCGTGCGGCTGGAAGATTCTCTGTCGCGAGATGTGCCCGCGCGCGGAGCGAGAGTGCTTCAGCATCATTGGGAAACAGTTCCAATGACGCATTCAAATCATCGACCCCTTCGAGCCAGCGTCCTAGGGCCAAATAGGCCGCCGCGCGGTCCTTGTAGATCGCCGGGTCATCCGATTCGAGCCGCAAGGCTTCCGATAGCGCGGTGATGGCGGCATCTGGATAATTTCCGGCGAGCCAGGCGTTGCCAGCCTGTGCCAGAAACTTGATCCGGTCGCTGAGTTCGATCGGGTCTGGTGCAGTGGCGAGGGCTTCCAATCGCGCGGCCCCTTCCTCAAGTCGGTCGAGCGCGAGCAGTGAGATCGCATTGCAATAGCGCGCCTTAGGCCGGTTGCCATTGCTGAGCCAAGCCAGCGAGTCCTCATAGGCTTCGCTTGGCGCGGTTTCGACTTTTTCTTGGCAGGCTTCAAGCCGCGCCTGTTCGGCCCGTGCAATGTCCGCGGAGGCCGATTGCGATATCGGTAAGATGCTTGAGAGCAAGATGGAAACAAGCATGGACAATTCCTTCGCGAACCCAATATCTATTGCAGTAAGTAAGCCGGATCGCGAGGGCAAATGACAGATAAGTCACAACTGCTTTTCCTCTTCGGTCCGGGCTATAGTGCACGCGCCCTCGCGGCGATATGGCCGGGTGAGGTTGTCGGTACGTATCGCTCTGATCGGAGCCTTGAGACGCTCAAAGAGGCCTCGATTGAACCCGTCTCTGTGAATGACTCCGCAGCGCTCCGAGATACGACAGCGAATGCGCATGTCGTAATTAGCGCCCCGCCAGACGAGGAGGGGTGCCCCGCGTTCAGAGCTATGGGTGACTTTTCCAATGAAGCAGCCAGCGTCACCTATCTTTCCACAACCGGCGTGTATGGCGATTTAGGCGGGGGCTGGGCGATGGAATGGAGCCCATCGCAACCCGGTTCCGAGCGCGGTCGACGACGGATGCGGGCCGAAGCGAGCTGGACGGCAGCAACAACACGCCATCGCGTGGTCAGACTGCCAGGCATCTATGGGCCAGGGCGCTCAGCGTTTGATCGCTTGAAGGCCGGGACAGCGCGGCGGTTGATCAAGCCCGGACAGGTCTTTTCGCGCATTCATGTCGACGATATTGCCGGCGGTCTCTTGGCGCTCCTGCAAAGTGACGCCCATGGCGCATTCAACCTGTGCGATGATCTAGCCGCGCCCCCACAAGATGTGATCGCGTTTGCGGCGGAGCTCTTAGGGGTTGAGCCGCCGCCTGAAGTGCCCATCGAAGACGCTCAGCTCTCGCCCATGGCGCAAAGCTTTTATGCAGAGTGTAAGCGGGTTTCGAACGCACGAATAAAGGCGGCCACCGGTTGGCGACCGCTTTATCCGTCATATCGCGAAGGGCTCTCCGCGATCAAAGCGGTTGAGGCCTAGGTGGTCGGGCCACCCATGAAGCCGAGATCGCGCGTGTTGAAATTGTTCAGGTTTGGTAAAGCGGTATTCAGCTCTCCGGTGTCCAATCCGAACCAAGACCCCATGGTCGCCGCATATTGTTCAACCGAAGTGGTCGGGATCAAACGACCGCGAGATCGCGTGTAGGAGCCGCTGTCCACATCCGCCAGCGGAACTTCGCCATAGAGACGCTTACCCTGGACCGCGCCGCCAGCAACGAAGTGGTGTCCACCCCAACCATGGTCGGTGCCATTGCCGTTATCGATCGTGGTTCGACCAAAATCGGAGGCGGTGAAAACAACGACATTGTTCCATTCACCGATTTCCATCATCGCATCGCGGAACGAAGAAATACCTGCAGCCAGGGCACCGTGAAGACCGCCCAAGCGATTGGCTTGGTTGTCATGCGTGTCATAGCCGCCGGTCGAGATGTAGAACATCTGCCGCGATACATTCAAGAATTGGCGTATTTTGATCGTCTCGGCCACATTCTGCAATTGGCGAGAGACGCTGTCGCCGCCGAAGACCGTTGTGAACGGGGTCGCGTTCGCCTGCGCCGTTGCAAATTGTTCCGTGTTCTCAACAGCTTTAGCGGTAGAGTTGGTAATATCCTGCTCAAAAATACTGCGGCTGTTGAAGTCGTTTTTGGCAAGGAACGCCCGAATTTTATCACGGGCAGCATCATCGCCATTATTGTAGCCGAGCAAACCACGATTGGCATACAGGGCTGGTTCATTGATGTTGGAACCAACTCGGAACTGATTGACCGTTTCTCCGGCGAGGAACACGTCATTCGAGCTGGTTGCAATCGCTGAGAAGACGCGGTTCTGACTTGGTGCTGACGCGACCACACGGTCCATAAACCGGCCGCCCCAGCCACGATTGACGCCCTCGACGCCAAACGACATCCAGGTCGATTGTTGGTCATTGTGAGAGAACAGTCGTTTCGGGAGTAGGGCAGAGCCATTTTCCATTTGTACACGTGTGGTCGGCTCGATCAGTGGACCAACATTGCCAACGACGGCCAAATCACCGGATTCGAACATGCTATGCAGCGGAGACAATTCTTGCGGCATCGCAAATTGGCGCCCACCAAAATCACCGGCATTGTCCAAGTTCATTTGCAGAAGATTGGCGAGATTCCGGGTCGAGGTGCCTGCCGTTGAATTATATGTGCCGAACAGGCCAGGCCGAACGCTGGCGAGCTGATTGTATGACGCTTGGTCATAGGGGAGGATCGTATCTGCCCCGTCCATTCCGCCTTTAAGGAAGATACAGACCATGGCCTTGTATCCGCTTGTGTCCGCAGCCCAGGCATTGTTCATCCCGAGACTGGTCATGGCACCTAGGCTGCTCGCGAAGCCTGCTGTGCCGAGGCCTTTTAGAACGTGGCGACGTGAAAGATTAGCCATTGTATTGCTCCTTAAGGCCTACCAAACGACCGCATAAGACGGCGAGTTCAAAACCAGCGCGACGGCTGTTTGGACCGCGTCTTCTTCGTCGGCGGCGGTGTTTTCAGGTGTGTTCGTTCGAATTTCGACAGTGCTGACAATGTCGACAATGTCGGCTTTCTCATCGGCGCTCATACGCCCGCCCGTCAGCAAATTGTCGAGGTGATCGACCAAGGCCTGCGGATCGCCGACCAAGGACAATTCGTCCGTATAGTTCGGCTGATATGTGCGATTGTCATTATCGCGCTTCGGGCTCCGATCGAAAGCAAAGTCGGTCATGAAGTTGAGATAGCCAACCGCGCTGCCTTCGTTCGAAATTTGGAATTCCGGAACCGTGAGGTTCGCGTTTCCGGCATTCGTTCCTGGCGCAATGAATCCAGGACGATAGAAGTTGAACACTGACGGTGAACTAAACGGCTGTTGCCCAAGGCCACTATCAGAACTCCTGGTATCATCGAGATCGCGCTCGTTTCCGGCATTTACATTGGAAATACCGAAGGCTCGAGCCCAATGGGTAAAGCGCAGGATTGGCTCGCGTACTTTACCGGTGGAGATCGTTCCGTTCGCCGCAGGGGCATCGAACAGCGTTGGCTCTAGCAGCACAGCCGCCAGGGTTGCCTGTAAGTCGCCGCGTGCTCCAGTACCAAACTGCCGGCCGTTTGAGGCGGTGAAGCTTCCGCTTTCAAACGCCGTTGCCACATTCTGCACATAAGCAGGGCTCGGATTTGATTGCGTGAAGCGCTGGATCAGTTGGCGCGAAATAAATGGCGCAACGTTTGGATGGTTGAAGATGGTATCGAGCGCCATGCGAATGCTCTCATTACCCGAAGTTCCGGCTGGTATCGTCGTTCCGAGGAAGACTTTCTCCAGTTCCGAATGATGGTCTGGGTACATTTCCAACTGGCGAATATCTCCGACATCGGGCTTTGCCCAGAAGTCACCGCCCGCATAAGACAAGCCGGTAAAGACCCGTGCGAGACCGATAATGTCATCATTGGTGTAGGTCTCGATTTGTTGACCTTGTCCGTCCAGACGCGGTGTTCCATCGAGATTCAATTCGACGAGGCCGATTGAGAAGAGTTGCAGGATTTCTCTCGCATAGTTCTCGTCCGGCATGCGCCCTGTGTTTGGATCGCCTTTGCGGTTGCGCAAGTAGGTGAGCCATTCCGCCATAGCAGGCGAGTAGGTCACTTCGTCCAACAGGTCGCGATAATTGCCTAGCGCGTTGCGGATCAGGATGTCCTGATAGTAGCCGCGCATCAGCTGATCATTATTTGCTGCATCGGAATAGACGACGATCTGAGACAAGGCGAAGGCCATGCGCTGACGCACTTG
>CAYNUI010000068.1:6144-11418 GCA_964400185.1 uncultured Hyphomonas sp. | reverse complement strand
ACAATGAGAACGTCATAATGAGTCTTAATCATGACGCCAGCGTCATCTTTTTTGAGCGATTTGTCCAGACCTCCCCTAGCGGAACCTGATCTCTAATCGTCTTGTAAGATTGCCTCCAAGGTCCGCCGGGAAATGCGGCTCAAATGGGGATTTCGACTGCGATAATAATCGAGCGCGATCGTCGCCACCGAGAGCGCCCACCCGCGCCCACGTGCCCAACTCGCATCGTCGCAAGCCAGAAGATCGCGGAACTCGCCACGCCCATCCTTCGTAAGCACAGACCAAGCGACCATTAGATCGCAGGCAGGATCACCGACGCCGCACAGACCAAAATCAATGACGGCCGAAAGCCGACCGCTCTCGATCAAAAGATTGCCGCCCTGCAGATCGCCATGCAGCCAGGTCTGTGAACCAGCATGTGGGGCAGCGCTCAGAGCATCATGCCAAAGGGCTAAGAGCGCCATTTCAGAATACTCATCAGAAATGCCTTTGATCGCAACAAGTGTCAGATCATTACGCTCCGCGAGCGCTACTCCCCTGAAGTGATTTTGCGAACCAGCGAGCGGCGCGTTCGTAATCGACACGGAGCGAAGGTCCGCAAGAAAATCAGCGAGGTCGCTCGCCAGCGCGCCCCAGTCGGAGAGGCCGACATCACTCAACGCATCGCCCGGGCACCAATCATAGACCGACCATGCATATGGGAAGCCTTCATCCGGCAGGCCTTTCGCCACCGGTCTCGGGATACGCACTGAAACGGCGGAGAGTCGCGGCAGCCATGCGTGCTCTTTCTCCACCTGAGAAACCACGTCTTCTCGATTGGGGAACCTGACACTCAAGTCGGAGCCCAATCGAAAGAGCGTATGGTCAGTTCCGCCCGACTCTACGGGAATGAGATCAAGATCTGAAAACTCGGGAAATTGCGTGTCGATCAGGCGCCGCGCGATACGCACTTGCATGAGCCCTAAGATCCATCGCTGAGCACGCGCACGCCGACGCTGGTCGATTGGCCCAGCGTATCAACGGCAGAGACACGATAGAAGCCCGCGCTGTTCGGCTGCCAGCTCGGCAAGCCACCATCATCTAACCCGACCGGCTCACCATCGACATACCACCGCAAAGCTGTGTCGCCGCGCCCAGCAAAGACGAACGGGCGGGCCGGCTTGCCATCCACTTGCCCCGCCCACAGTTCCGCATCGCGCGGCGGGAAGAGGATCTCTGGTGGCTTGGCCTCACCCTCAAACTCGGCGAGCGCACCAATCGCGTCGGGCAGTGTCTCACTCATGAGGCGCGATTTAGACGACCCTGTCTCGCCGAGATGATGCGCGGCCCGGTCTGCAACTTCAAACAATAAGGGCAATGCCGCTTTGCGCCCCGTCTCACCCGGACGCGGTGCGCCATCCGCCCGCCCGACCCAAATCACGATCGCATAGTCGCCGGACACGCCTGCTGCCCAAGCGTCGCGATAGCCATAAGAAGTGCCCGTTTTAAACGCGACTTGCGGCGCATTGGCGGTCAGACGCCCGGGCATCCGTCCCGCGGGCGCGGGGGTTTCGCGCAAAATTTTGAGGATCTTTTCGGCGCTATCCGCGCTCATCAACCGATACCCGTTGCGCCTGCTTTCGATCTGATCACTGTCCCAGACCAAAGGCTTCGCTATCCCCCCATCGCCAAGAGCGGCATACAGCACCGCGAGCTCTTGCGCGGTCAGCCCTGCCCCGCCCAAAGCCAGTGCTAAGCCAGGCTCTTTCTGCGCCGCGCCTGAGATCCGGGGATAGGCGCCCGCCAGGGTCAGCGCGGCGGCAAACCGTTGCGGGCCAATCCGGTCCAAGGTCAAAACCGCCGGTACATTCAGCGAATGCTGGAGCGCTTCTGAAACGCGCACATCACCGCGGAACAAGCGATCAAAATTCTCTGGCTGATAGGCCGCAAATCGTTTCGGCAGATCCGCGATCCGAGTCGATGGCGCAGCGGTCCCATCATCAAAGGCGAGCGCATAAATGAACGGTTTCAAGGTCGATCCAGGCGAACGCGCTTGCGCCGTGAGATCCAGCCAGCCGCCAGGACGCGCCCGGTCTGCCGACCCAATGGCGGCGCGCACAGAGCGGGTTGGAATGTCGATGACCAGAATGGAGACTTGTGCTTCTGGCTCGAGGGCCTCGGCGGTCCGTTTGGCAATTTGTTCAAGCTCGGCCTGTAGACTGGCATCAATGGTTGAGCGGACATCACGCGCCCGATCGCCCGCAGCATTGCCGGTCGCGTGCCAGGCCCGCGCTGGGAATGTATAGCGCCGCCCAGGAAGATACGCCGTCCGCGCTTCATTCGCCCGCGCTTCCGGTAGATAGCCAAGCCGCTCAAGCTTCGCGACGATGGAGTCGCGCCCTTGCCGGGCCCCTTTCGGGCGCAGATCAGGCCGGCGCACTTCCGGCGATTGAGGCAGCGCGATCAAGAGCGCGATTTGGTCATCTGACAACCGATCCGGCTCACGTCCGAAATAGCGCCAGCTCGCGGCGCGAATGCCTTCCAGGTTTCCGCCATACGGAGCGAGCGTCAGATAAAGTTCGAGGATCTCTTGTTTGCTGAGCCGCCATTCCAATTGGTGCGCGCGCCACATCTCTGCGAGCTTTGCGCTGACCGTCCGATTGGGACGCGGTTCCAGCAAACGCGCCGTTTGCATGGTGATGGTTGAGCCGCCTGACACCACGCGCCCGGCCTGGGCCGAGCTTGCCACCGCGCGGATCATGCCGACCCAGTCGACCCCGCCATGTGACCAAAACCGTTTGTCTTCGACCTCCAATAAGGCTTCGACAAAGATCGGATCAATCTCATCCAAATCGGCAGCGAACCGCCAAGTGCCATTGGAGAGCGGGATCGCGCGTAAAGGGCGATCATCGCGATCCGACACCATGATCGACACGGCCCGCCCCCGCTCAATCGGCGGCGGGAAAAGCTTGTCCAAGACGAAGATGGCGGTCAGCGATACCGCAATCAGGATCGCTGACCGTTTGAGCCACATCATCGCGTGCTATCAGTCCCAGTGACCCGCGGCGCGATCGTGATCTCCGTCGCGGCTGAACGGGCGAATACGTCCGGCCGATACATGTCTTCAGCGACGACACCCGGCATGGTGAACGAACCAGGCGTCACAGCGCGAACGACGTAGGCAAGCGTGCGATCTTCGTCGACGACATCAATCGCAGCGACGAAGCGATCATCGCGCGCTTCTGCTGTCTCGGCGCGGTCAATCTCGCCGACCCAAGCGAAGGCTCCATCTGGACCATACTCGCGATTGCCATCTGCGGGGCGAAGCACCGTCTCAATTTCGAAGCCAGCAGGGAGCAGGTCCGCCAAGATCACCGGATTGTTGCGGCGCTCTCTTGGCGAGAGGGTTAGCGCAACGACCAACTGATCGCCTTGAGTGAGATCACCAAGATTCACGCGTCCACCTTGCAGTGTGCGGATCCGCTTACTGACAGAAAGGTTCTGACTGGTCGGCGCCGGTGCGCGCTCCGGGGAGCCCGTCACCATCACGGTTCGGAAGACCGGCGATGAGCCACGCCGTAGGCGGAAGCTCACGCCCCGCTCGACTTGCTCCTCGGTTAAGAAGTAGCGACGATCATTGTCGCTATTGCGGCCGATCCCATCGACATCGAGGCGCAAACCATCTTCCTGGGCCATCGCCCCAACGGCGAGCAGCATGAAAGCTTTCTCTTGCGTCGTCAGGCGATCTGGATCCGGCGTGTCATTGCCCATCTGCTCAGAGAGCCGCGCGACATGATCGTTGAAGCCCGTCTCCGCCGCCAGCGCTAAGACACCTGACAGGTCGCGAAGCGGGGTCTGATAGTAGTCCCCACTATTATCATAGCCGAGCGCCTCTTCGGCGGCGTTGAAGGCACTGAACGCCCGCGAGCGGTCGCCCATATATGAGAGCGCTGCAGCAAGATGAGCTTTCGCCAATGGCGAGCGCATATCACCGAGTTCTCGGTCATGCAGATAACGAAGACGAGACACATCGGCTTTGCCCGCCCGCGCCAACACATAGAGCGCATAAGGCGCTGCGCGTTGCATCAGCTTGCGTTCGGTATCGTCATGATAGCGGCTTTCATAGACGTCCGTCTGATAGCCATAGACCCGCCAAGCATCGCCTTGAGAAATCGCGCGCAGCGATTGATAGGCGCGGTCCAGTGCCGCTTGCGGAACTTCATACCCCTGCTCTTTTGCGCGGTAGAGGAAGTCCGTCGTGTACGCACCAAGCCATGGTGAGGCATAGCCATCGCCGGCGCGCCACAGCCCAAAGGCTCCATTGTCGCTTTGACGATTGAGCACGCGAGAGACGGCCGCTTGCACGCGGTCGCGCGCGACTGGACGGTTGTCCCGTGCGCCTTCCTCGATCAATTGCTCAGCATAGATGAGCGGCATGGCGCGACTGATCGTTTGCTCGGTACAGCCATACGGATAGCGGGCAAGAGAATTGTAGAGCGCATTCGGATCAAGCGGCAGGCCAGAAAAGCTCACCGTCATTTGCGTCGTGCCAGGCACGAAGCCATCAAACAAACTGGTCTCCGGCGCGAAGGATTGACCTTCATCCATCAGCACACGGCTAATATTGGTGACCGGTAGGAAGGCCGAGCGGGTTTGAATTTGGTAGGACCGCGAAACGCTATAATTGTCGGGTCCAGAAACGCTGAGCTGCATGTCTGAGATGCCAGACCCATCGGCGCTAAACCGGACACCCTGATCCGACCGAGTGCCGCTCGGAATGGTTTTCAGAAGATCAGCAGACGCCACTGAAAGCGGTTCGGTGGCCGTGAGATTGGCGCTGAACTCACCATCTGGAAGTTCGATATTATCGATGCTGACCGTCGCCACCGCTTCATCGCCTGGCGCCATGAAGCGCGGCAGGATCAAATCGGCCGGCGCTTCGCGGCGGATCGTCATCGCTTGATCGGCGGCGCCGAGGCCTGAGTCTGACCAAGCCACCGCCATAAGACGTAGCTCGCCATTAAACTCAGGGATCTCAAATTCGATTTCGGCTTCGCCACCGCGACCGACTTCGACAATACCGCTGAACAGAGCGACTGTCTGGGTCGGCACCACAGAGAGTCCTTCTCCGCCCAATTGGTCACCGCCTGTGCGAACTTCAGCCGGAAGGCCCAGGTTCGGATCAAGCAAGCGTCCATAATCGTCATAAAGCGCGACGCCCATGGCTTTCTTGCCAAAGTACCAATCGGTGGGATCCGGGCTTGAGAATTTGGTCAGGCGCAGAATGCCTTCATC
>CAYNUI010000068.1:0-6044 GCA_964400185.1 uncultured Hyphomonas sp. | reverse complement strand
ACCAATCGGTGGGATCCGGGCTTGAGAATTTGGTCAGGCGCAGAATGCCTTCATCTACAGCTGCCAGCGTGACGAACGCTTTCTCGCGTGGTCCACCGTCGACCGCGACCGTAATCGTCTGATCGCGTCCAGGACGGATCAGCTCAGGCGCTTCGATCTCTACATTGAAGGTCCGGTTCTCCATATTGACCGGGACGTAGCCTACACCAACAGCGCGGCGCGGTTTTGATTGCACCACAGGATCGCGCGGTGTGTAGACATTGACCATGACATAGGCGCCTTCGCCCCACTCTTCCGTCACCGGGAGCGTGATCGAGGTTCCAGACGCCTGAACTTGGCGGGTCTCGATGGAGAGGATGCGATCGGTGGCGACGACGATTTGTGCTTCGCCGTCATAAGGCGGCACGATGGTCAGAGCGGCTGGACGACCCGCAACGATCTGTTGCTCGTCGACAGCGACTTCGACCCGGTCTGGCGCTTCAACGCCGTCGCCAGAGACGTCTCCGCCCCAACCGACGCGGAACGCGCGGCTCGCGACGCTGCCATCTTCGGCTTCGATGACGAGCTCATGCTGGCCCCAATCGAGACCAGACACAGTCAGCATACCCGCCCCATTTTGCGTGCGCAGTCCACCCTCATTGACGGTCCGAACCGTGCGCGAGCGTCGCCATTTCCAACGGCCGTCTTCGCGGTACCAGTCATAGTGATAATTGATCTCGAGGATCTTCCAGCGCAGGTCCTCGACCACGCCTTCGCCGCTTGCATTCACGGCTGCGATCTCGAAGCTACCTTCTTCCTCATAGGGAATTCGGCCGTCGAAACTTGGCTTGATGCCGAGGTAAAGATCTTTGGTGCGATACGGAATGCGGACGCTTTCAGTGACCGCTCGGCCACCGGGCTCGAGCACACTTACAACCGCATTCAGGCGCAGCGGCACATCAGCATTGCGTCCCCGGTTTCCAGGCGCGAGGCGAACGGTGGCTTGGCCTGCCCCATCTGTGATGCGATCTTGCAGATCGATGATCTGCTCGCGGAAGCTGCCATCATGTGGCCCCCAGCTGAAGCCCTCATAGCCAAACGGCTGAGGATCGACTTCGACGCGCGCTTGGGACGTGACTGTCAGCGCTGCGCCCGGCGCGCCATAGAGGAAGCGTGCAGCAATTTCCACATCGCGCGCATCATCTCCGGGCAAGAACGGGGCATCTTCAGCTTCCAGCTCGACAGCGATGCGTTGCGGGACAAAATCCTCAACTGAATAAGAGACCGATCCGACTTGTCCGATCCCGTCAATCTCGAGCACGGTCCGCCACAGCCCACGCGCCGCAGCGCCCGGCAGTTCGATGTCGCGTTGCAATGATCCAGCTTCGCCCACCGCGAATCGGACCCGGAAAGATTCCATACCGTTCGGGCGATAGGTGATCAGCGTCCCATTGCGCTCGGTGACGGACCGCCCAGCCCGATCGCGCATCATCGCGGTGACGTGGACGGTCTCACCCGGTCGATAGATGCCGCGTTCGGTGTAGAGATAGGCATCGACGTCGCCCGGCGTGACACGGCCGCCTGTATTCAGTTCTGACAGATCAACCGGTGCTCTGGTAAGATCAAGGATCGCGGTATCGCCCTTGAGGCCAGAGGCCAGAACGAGTTTCGGCGCGAGCGATCCGGTACCGGCAAGCAGTTCGGCGTTGAAAGACACGCGGCCATCGACACCGGTTGTTGCATCATCGAGCACTTCATTATTCCGCGCGATCAATTGCACCGGCGTGTTCGGCATCACCCGCCCGTCCTGAAGCGATCGCAAGGTCACATCGAGCCCCGACTCGCTTTGATAAGCGGTCAGCGCCAAATCGGTCAGCATCACCCAACGCTTGGCCGAAGCTGGCGGTCCCTCATATCGGTCAAGCTCCACCGCATCAGAGACTTCGATAAAGTAGGCGCCCGGCTCCAGTGTTTCGATCACATCTGGAAGCGGGAACACCGTTACAACAGGAGCGTTCTTGAGGTTCTGCACGTCCATCGTGCCCGCCCAGACTTCAGACGCAAGATCGCTCGGATTCTCATCGCCATAGACATAAGAGTAGCGCCCTTGCTGGCTCTCGGTGCCTTTGGTGACAGATTTGAAGGCGAGCGCGCGATCGTTCACGCGCGAGACTTTGACTTCAACGGCGTCGACATTGACCGTCTCGATCGCCAGGCCATCGGCATCTTCGCGCGGCAGGATCACGCCCGAACCGCTAAAGCCGACATAAGGTGGACGGTCTTCAAAACTGATTTGAACTTCTTCTTCGCGCCCGAGCTCATCGCCATCTCCGGACGGGAAGCCTTCGGTCAAAGTCAGCGTATAGCTTGAGGCGAAGCTAAGGCCGCTCAGACAGAGCTGTTGGCCATTAACGCTGTAGGCAACCTCAACATCGCCATCCATGGGCGCATAGATCGAATAGTCTGCATTCGGGTCGAGCGACTCAGAGAAAACCAAACAGGCCTTTGGCAGCGAGTCGGATGTGTCTGGTGCGTAGCGGACATATGAGAAGCGACCTTCGCCTTCGCGTTCGGCCAGTCTTTGCCGGTCACGCTCTCTGCGTTCTGCTGCGACTTGCGCCGATCGGGAGCGTTCGACGACTTGGCCTTCAGCCTCTTCTGGCGGGGGTGGAACGTCATCGGAGGCCCTGTTTCCGCCTCCGCAAGCTGTTAGCGCTAGCGCCAAAGCCCCGAGCAGAATGCTGCGAACCCCGATTGTCCGACCGCTCATGGTGAAGTCCCTTCCTCTTTAGTGGTGCAACCTTTACACGGGTTCGGCTTGCCGCCAACAGGGCGGAAACAAGACTTTTTCGCCATGATTGCACCACTGGGAACGAAATTTGGAACAGGTTGATGTCCTTGTAATTGGCGCCGGTGCCGCGGGTCTGTTTGCCGGCGCGCGCGCCGGACAGCGCGGCCGGACGGTCCTGGTGCTCGACCATGCGAAGAAGCCGGCGGAAAAAGTCCGCATCTCCGGTGGCGGTCGCTGCAATTTCACAAATCTCGAAACCGAGCCGAAATGCTTCTTGTCGGAGAACCCGCATTTCGCGAAATCGGCCCTGGCGCGATACACGCCCTGGGACTTCTGCTCGCTGATGGCCGAGCATGATTTGACCTGGACCGAAAAGACGCTTGGTCAGTTGTTTTGCGATCAGAAAAGCGGCGCCGTCATTCAAATGCTGTTGGATGAGCTTTCAGCTGCCGGGGGGCGGTTGGCGTTAGAGAGCAGCGTCCACAAAGTCCGGCGCGAGGCTAATGGCTTTGTCGCAGACACATCGCTCGGCCCGATTGCAAGCGAGAGCTTGGTTATTGCAACAGGCGGGCTCTCTATTCCGAAGATGGGAGCGACAGGCTTTGCCTACGAGGTCGCCAAACAGTTCGGGCATGAGGTGATTGCGCTCCGCCCGGCACTGGTGCCGATGACCTTTACCGATGAGCACAAAGAGGCGTTCTCAGAACTATCTGGCGTGTCGCTTCCGGTTGAAGCACGGGCGGAACACGGCCCGAGCTTTGTAGAAAATATGCTCTTCACCCATCGTGGTCTTTCTGGTCCCTCCGTGCTGCAGGTCTCGTCCTACTGGCATCAAAGCGAAGCGATCGCCTTTGACCTTATGCCAGGCGGGGATGCGCTCAACCGAGTTCAAGAAGCTAAGGCGAACGCTCCAAAGCAGCCCGTATCCCAATTCTTGGCGGACCACTTTCCGGCGCGGTTCGCCGACTATTTTCCAACCGCAATAGATCTCAAGCCATCGACGCGACTTGCAGAGCTTTCCAACCATCAAATCGACCAGCTGGCGCAAAGCCTGAAAGCCTGGCGGCTGAAGCCCGCGGGCACCGAAGGCTGGCGCACAGCAGAAGTCACCGCTGGCGGAGTGGCCACGGACGCCCTATCTTCGCGAACGATGGAAAGCAAACACCAACCCGGCCTATTCTTTATTGGCGAGTGCGTCGACGTCACCGGCTGGCTTGGTGGCTATAACTTCCAATGGGCCTGGGCCAGCGCAGCCGCAGCGGCGGACGTCGCATGAGGTGGCTCTGGGTCATCTCAGGATTTGTGTTCCTCGCCATCGGCGCGATTGGCTTGATCCTGCCTCTATGGCCGACCACGATCTTCTGGATTGCCGCCGTATTCTGTTTGGCAGAATCACACCCCAAAGTTCGAGACTGGATTTACGCCCGTCCTGGCGTCGGTCCGATCGTCAAAGACTTCGTCGAGCGCGGGGAAATCTCTCGCAAAGGCAAAATCGCCGCGATTGGCGGCATGTTGCTCGCCTGCGCCTTGAGCGGATGGTTTTTGAGAGGGTCCTGGATCGGACTGAGCGTCTTGATCACCGCGATCGCGATCGGCGTGATCTTTGTGGCCACGAGACGTGAACCGCAATCCAATCCGTGAATGGACGAGGCCGCGCGAAGCGGCCCCGCCACACTTTGTCATTTAGCCTGCGGAGAAAGGCAGAGATGAGTGGTGAAGATTGATCTTCAACGCACCCTCATCATCGAGCACGTATCCGAACGTGTACTCGACTTTGGTCTCGCTGCCGTCTGGGCCGGTGAAATAGTAATTGCCCATCGCCATGGCAGAGTCGCCATCGGTGTAGATGCCATTGCTTTCCCAGCGCACATTGGTCCAGCCTTTGATGGCAAAGCCACCATCTTCAGTGCCTTCCATTCCGATGAAGTAAGACAGCGCTTCGTCGAACGTCTCGCGGAACTGATCTTCTGCTGCGAGGGTCGGCTTAAACATCACAGCTGTGTCGCCATAAGCGTAAAGCGTGTTGATGTGCTCCGTCGCGCGATCTGCAAAGTCGCCACCGGACGCGTGCACGGCAGAGATTGCAACAATACCGTTGCCCCACTCAGTTTGCGCCGCAACGACATCAGCTTCGGTGATACCAGAAGCGGTTGGCTCAGCATTGTCTGCGACCGCTGTTGCACAAGCCGCAATTGCAAGACCCGCAAAACCGCCAAGGGCGAGTTTCATGCTTTTTTTCATCGTAATTTTCCTTTTGAGGGTTGGGTGGCGAGGGTCGAAGAGACCCTCGCCTTGGAGTGACACGCGCGGCTGTGTCTAAAGCAGCCCGTCGTATCTTGGCGGCACTAATTTGGGAGTTGCACCGGCCAATTCTGTGAAGCTAGTGTTCGAGCGATACCCGCGACCACCGGGACGTGGCTTCGCCATCGCAAAATCGCTGACGGCGGCGCTGGGATAGATTCAGCCAAAATTCAGTGACCAAAACCAGGATCATAACTCACTCATTAAAGTTACTGTATAACATCACATTTAGGTCGACACGTTCCCTCGACAAGGGCTAAGAAACCAAAAAAATCGCGAATCTTAGAAAGCTCTGTTTTGATCCTAGAAACGACCAGGTTTTCCGTCCCCGAAGATGCCAGAGGATGGCATGGATGGCCTGTCGCCACCCTGCTAGATGTGGCTGACTTACCGGACGGGCTTAGCCGCGCCGTCGACGCAGCTGTTTGCACACGCCCCGTGCCAGCGTCGGTGACCAGCTGGCTTGAGGCCATGGATATGCGCCATCTCCCCGAGGGACGCTTCATCCTTGAAGCGGACAGTGTTGCGCAATGCGTGGAGGACGTGTTCGCGCAAGTCGGTCATCCGCCCTCGTCAGGGCTGGCATGGCTTTGTGAGGATCTGTCGCGCCAGGCGCAGTGTTTGAGCGATCCAAACGGAAACACGCGCCTTCGACTTCGGGTCGAACGGATCACCAATAATGCCTGCTCGAAATTCCATGTCGACAATATCGTCTCGCGTTTGATCTGCACATATCGCGGACCTGGCACGCAAATCGCGCTCAAGAATAGCGTGCCGGAGAATGTGCTAACGCTGCCCACCGGCATGCCGATTCTGCTAAAAGGCAAACGGTGGTCGGACGCGCAATCGGTTCAGCTGCGCCATCGCTCGCCGCCGATTGAAGGCACAGGTCTCATTCGCTTTGCGACCGTCTTAGAGGCCGTCACAGAGCGTGACTTGATACCAAACCACGACCGCGCTTATCACAATCTGG
>CAYNUI010000067.1:0-11482 GCA_964400185.1 uncultured Hyphomonas sp. | reverse complement strand
GTGTTCTTGGTCGACATATAGACCGGCCATTTGCGCTGCAGGCCATAATTGAAGCAAGCGCGGGCGAAATCGCGGATTGAGGCGTCGAGATTGTACATGCCCATGGCGATGCCAGCCTCTGGGAAGTCAAAGACTTCAAACTCTTCGCTCGCAGATCCGTCAGCGGCTTCCCATTTCATCGTCAGCTTACCGGCGCCTGGGACCAAGAAGTCGGTGGCTTTATACTGGTCACCAAAAGCGTGACGGCCAACCACGACAGGCTGGGTCCAACCCGGAACCAAGCGTGGGACATTGTTGATCACGATCGGCTCACGGAAGACAACGCCGCCAAGAATGTTACGGATTGTGCCGTTCGGGCTGCGCCACATTTTCTTCAGGTCAAATTCTTCAACGCGCGCTTCGTCCGGTGTGATGGTTGCGCATTTCACCGCAACGCCAAATTCTTTGGTCGCATTCGCAGCGTCGACCGTGATCTGGTCGTCTGTCTCGTCACGCGACTCGATGGAAAGGTCATAATATTTCAGATCGATATCGAGGTAGGGGTAGATGAGTTTGTCTTTGATCATCTGCCAGATGATGCGGGTCATCTCGTCCCCATCCATCTCGACGATTGGATTTTCGACCTTGATCTTTGCCATGAGAGGAATTCCTTTTGCCTTTAACGGTTTGGTGGGGCCTATAGCAGGTCTGCCAGCGGCGTCAAAAGGTCAGCTGACGCATTCTCGCAGTTGACCGACATATCAGCCTTGAGGCAGGTGGAGCGCCATGCCGGACGCGTCCCCGATAATTCTCCTCCATCGCCCTCAACTTGGCGAGAATATTGGCTCCTGCGCGCGGGTCATGTTGAACTTTGGATTGACAGAACTGCGCCTCGTCGCGCCGCGCGATGGATGGCCAAACCCGGCCGCCGATCCGCTCTCAGCCGGCGCATTTGAGGCCGGCGTTTCAGTTGAGGTGTTCGAAACGGTTGAAGCCGCGATTGCTGACTTGGGGACCGTGCTCGCCGCGACGGCGCGCCCACGTGGAATGGAGAAGCCGGTCTTCGATGCAGCCGACAGCGTCGCTCACGTCCAGGAGCGAGGTTTGAAAACTGGCGTCCTGTTCGGGGCTGAAAATCACGGTCTGCCAAGCGAAGTCGTTGGGCTCGCCGATGCGATCATGACCTATCCGGTCAATGCCGAGTTTGCCTCACTTAATCTTGCCCAAGCGGTCGGCGTCTTTTGTGCGTCTTGGGGCGCAGGGCAGGGGGCCGTGGGGCGTTGGGAAGGCGAGAAGGCCGGGGTCGACGCACCGGCGCCGAAAGAAGACCTCATCCGCATGTTCGAGCATTTAGAGGAAGAGCTGGAGCGCGCCGGCTATTTCTATCCGCCAGACAAGACCCCGCTGATGAAGACCAATATTCGCAACGCCTTCATTCGCGGCAATTGGACGACCCAAGAAGTAAGAACATTTCGCGGCGCGATCAAAGCCTTAGCGCTCGGGCGGGGAAAAGCCCGCGTCAAGCGCAGCGACTAGCGATCGGAGGGTGGATTCGCGCCCGGGATATTTGCCTGAACCAAACGTGCTGAGAGGTCTCGGCCTTCTGCGGCATAGGCTTTTTCAGCGTTCGCCGCATTGCCATCACAGACCCGGTGCAGGTCTCCGCCAAAAGAGAAGCCGGCATTAAAGCCGTTGACGAGCGAGCGTCGCAGCCCGCCTTGATACGGCGCTTCGAGTTCGAGCAAGCGCAGCATATAGCTTCGCCAATATTGATCATTACGGCCATTGCAGACGACGCGAATAGCGTGCGCTTTTCCGAGCACTTCGGCGAGCGCCGTGACATCGCGAAAATAGTCCTGAGAACGAACGGTGCTCTGGCCATGAGCGGTTTGGACTGGCAACACAAAAGCGAGGCCGAAAAAGGCCGCTAGGAGGACTTTCATATGCGTCACATATTGGTTCATGCCAAATCCTTCGCGCGAATCGAGGACGCGCTCAAATCCTATGCCGATCACGTCTCACCCTTAGTGTTAAGTGATGAAGGAGACCTGAAGCATCCATGGGGCGAGAGTGAGGCAGAGGGCTTAATCGCCTATGGTACCCAGGACGCCTATTTCAGTCCCTCAGTGATCACATTCTTTCAAACTGTAATCTCACATCAGCGGCTCGATTGGTTCCAATCTTCTGCGGCGGGGACGGAACATCCGATGATCCAGGCCACGGGCAAGAACGCCAAACTGTTCTCCGGCAGCCATGAGCAAGCGCACGCGATTGCCGAATGGGTGTTGTGGGCGGGCTTGGATTTTTTCCAGCGCGGCCCGGAACGTCGTACCGCCCAAGCTGAACGCAGATGGGCGCGCCTGCCCTTCAGAGAGATTGCCAGCACGCATTGGCTGATTGTCGGATTCGGAGCGATTGGGGAGGCTGTTGGCACGCGCCTCCGATCCTTGGGTGCGAACGTTACGGGTGTTCGGCGAAGCCCTGGCGCATCTCAAAGCGCGGATCAAATGCTTCATCCTGATGATGTGTTTGAGGCCCTCCCGACGGCGGACGCGGTGCTGCTCAGCCTGCCACTGACGCCGCAGACCGAGCATATCGCTGACGCGTCATTTTTTGCCGCGATGCGTCCGGACGCGCTCTTTCTCAATGTTGGGCGCGGCGGTCTTGTCGATGAACCGGCACTCTTGAAGGCCCTCGATAAGGGCGAGATCGCACATGCCGCGCTCGATGTGGTGCAAGAAGAACCGCATCCGGAAGACAGTCCGATCTGGGCCCATCCAGATGTGACCCTAACCGCTCATATCTCAGCATTGACCGCACAAGCGGCGGCGCGGACGGACCAAGTTTTCCTTGAGAATTTGGGGCGTTTCTTAAACGGTGAATCCTTACGCAATCAGGTTGCGGCAAAAGAGTTTTCGTAATTCGCGACATTTGTGGCATACTGCGTCCATGGCTCGTTTAGAAATGCCAATGACAGGGCGGAAATTTTGGATCTCGATCGCGGTCATGCTCGGCCTATGGGCTTGTATGGCAGCCACAGCTTATGCGACCGAGGAACGCACGCTTGTGCTCCAACAAAGCCTGAAGAAGCGACCCTACACCGTGATCACAATCAATGGCACGGAAACCTCAGCGCTGCTCGATACAGCTGCGACCATTGCCTTGATCGACAATGAGTTCGTCGTTCCGGATGAGACCGGTGGGTATGGGA
Source organism: uncultured Hyphomonas sp. (assembly GCA_964400185.1). Lineage (GTDB taxonomy): Bacteria > Pseudomonadota > Alphaproteobacteria > Caulobacterales > Hyphomonadaceae > Henriciella. The sequence goes on along the minus strand of CAYNUI010000067.1, from coordinate 8,292 downwards.
TCGAGCAGGCACGCATAATCGGTCTCGGTGGTAAGCGCGAATTCCCAATCGCGAACTTAGACTCACTGAGAGCCGGTACAGAATCCTGGAGTGATTTACGCGTGGCGGTCGACACCGAAAGCCGCTTCCCGATCCGGCGAAGCGTGCTCCCGATCTCCATTTTCGAGACCAATATTGTCGACTTTGATTTCATCAACCGGCGCGTCCATCTTTACGATGGTCGACCGAAGCGCGTGACCGGCGGAACAAAGTCGACGATGAAATACAAGAACGTGGACAATCTCATCTTCCTACCGATTGAGATGAATGGCGTCCGCGGCAAAGCCTTGATCGATACCGGCGCAGATTTGAGCTTCGTCAATCAGAGATTTGCGGACGTTGCGAATGCCAAACTGGATGAAGAGCGAACGAAAATTCTTCAGGGGATCGACCTGGCTAAGAATTGGGCCAGTATCCATCAATTTCGGCGCTTGGAGTTTGGCGACCACTTCTTCAAAAGGCTGACCCTACCTGTTGTGAGGACGGATCTGTTCACCGAGCTTGGCTTTGACGAGGACGAGCCGATGATGGTGATGGGTATGGATTTGCTCGCGCACTTTCGGATGCAGGTAGATCGTAAACGGTCGCGCGTCACATTCGTGCTTGCGCCCGATCACCGCTCCGTCGAACGCTAATCAAGCGCTCACGAATTTCCATTTGCTTTCCCTAGAGACACCGCCGTGACTGAATTGCGCAAGCAGTTCGAGGAGCAAAGCGCATGTCTTACGCGCCGTTTGATTTAACAGGAAAAGTAGCATTGGTGACCGGCGGAAATCGCGGGATTGGTTTCGGCATGGCCGAAGCCTTAGCCGCATCTAATGCCAGCATCGCCGTCTGGGGTCGTAAGGAAGCGGCCAATGCTGAAGCGGTTGAGGCCCTCTCCAAGCTTGGAGCTGGCGAGGTCAAAGCCTGGGCGGTGGATGTCTCTGACGAGCAAGCGGTGGTCGATGCGACCGCGGATGTCGTTTCAAGCATGGGGCGCATCGATAGCTGTTTCGCCAATGCCGGTGTTGGCTTTGGCGCGCCTAGTTTCACCGAAATGACGACAGAAACCTGGCGCAAGAATATGGCGGTCAACTTGGACGGTGCCTTCTGGACGCTGCGTGAGAGTGTCAAACACATGGTCGAGCGATCGAAAGCCGGGGATCCAGGTGGATCTGTCGTCGGCGTGGCGTCGCTGGCTGGCGTTGAAGGCGCCGCCCGAAACCAAGCCTATGCCGCGACCAAAGGTGGTTTGCCGGCAATGATCCGCGGCATCGCGGTTGAATATGGCCGCTACGGCATTCGCGCCAATTCCATCCTGCCGGGCTGGATTGCGACAGACATGACCCAAATGGCGCAAGACAATGAAGTGTTCACGACAAAGGTGATTACGCGCGTGCCGATCCGTCGTTGGGGCGAGCCGCAAGACTTTGGCGGCATGGCGGTCTATCTCGCCAGTGATGCCTCGCGCTATCACTCAGGCACGATGTCGATCATTGATGGCGGTTACGCGATTTTCTAAGCGACTTGCCGTTTCGAGATACAAAAAGGCCTCGTCTTTCAGCAAGACGAGGCCTTTTCATATTTTACTGAGCCTGAGAATTACTCGCCAGGAGTCACTTCTTCAGCGGCTTCTTCAACAGCGTCTGCAGCGTCGCCAGCGGCTTCCTCAGCCGCATCCATTGCGGAGTCGGCCATGTCGCTCGCGCCTTCCATGACGTCAGACGCAGTTTCTTCTGCGGCGTCAGCAAGCTCGTCAGCGACTTCTGCAGCCTCGCCCGCAGCGTCTTCAACGGCTGCAACGGCGTCGCCCGCAGCTTCTTCAGTTGCGTCTGCTGCTTCTTCAACGGCTTCGACAGTTGCTTCTGCAGCGTCTGCGGCTGCATCTGTTGCTGTGTCTGATGCCTCTTCAGCGGCCGTACACGCGACCAAACCAGCAGCGGCACCCGCTGCAATCCAGAGTTTAATACTCATTTGTCTCTTCCCCTCTAGAAGATAAGCCTTCATTGGCGGGGTATATCTTACAAGACTCGCGCCAGAATGGCATCTCTCAACTGCAGAACCCCCAAATGGCCCCGATTTCCGTGGGGGAATGCCTTGTCTTGCCGCAAGGTTGCACTCCTATCAGGCAGAAAAATAGGAGGCTTTTATGGGCATTCGGACCCCGCTTTGTGACTTTTTAGGAACGCAACATCCCATCATGTTGGCCGGCATGGGAGGTGTATCCTACGCTGAATTGGCCGCCGCAATGTGTAATGCTGGCGGGTATGGCGTGCTCGGCATGGCAGGGACCTCTCCAGACTTTATCGCAGGTCAAATGGCGCGCGTGAAAGAGCTGACCGACAAGCCCTTCGGCGTCGATTTGCTGGCGGCGGATCCAACCAGCCTCGAAAAAAGTGTCGATGTCATCATTGAAGGCGGCGCCGATAGCTTTGTGGCCGGTCTGGGCGTGCCCTTGCCGATCATGAAAAAGCTGAAAGACGCAGGCGTCAAAGTCATGGTGGTCGGCGGCGCTGTGAAGCACGCGATCAAGGCGGAGCAAGCCGGATGTGACGCGGTCATTCTACAAGGCGGTGAAGGCGGCGGGCATACGGGCCTCGTCGGCACTCTGCCTTTGGTCGCTCAGGCCGTTGAAGCTGTGAAGATTCCGGTTGTCGCGGCTGGCGGCATCTATGATGGCCGCGGGCTCGCTGCAGCGCTGTCGCTCGGCGCCGTTGGCGTGTGGATGGGTACGCGCTTTATTGCCTCCGCCGAAGCGCATGCCGCACAAAGCTATAAGGACACAGTGGTTGGCGCAGGCGACACAGATACGACCCGCACGCGCTGCTATTCCGGTAAGCCAATGCGCTGCCGGACCAATGATTACATTCTCGACTGGGAAACCCGGCCGGACGAGATCCAAGCCTTCCCAATGCAAGCCATGGTCTCGATCCAATCAGATGTCATGGGCGGGATTGGCGGCGTCACGGATGAAGCCCGCCTGGACGGGACGAAATCCTGCTTTGCCATGGGCCAGTCGGCGGGCGGCGTGAAGGATATTCTTCCCGTCAAAGACATTGTCGACCGCATCATGGCCGAAGCCGAAGATGCGATCGGACGCGTCGCTGCGCTGCGCGTCTCAGAAACGGTTTAGCCGGTAAACCATTCTGGGCGTTTGAACGCCATGCCGAGATCGCTCGCGACTTGCTCATGCGCGATCGCGCCATCTGCCACGGTCAGACCTTCGGCCAGGTGTGGATTGGCGTTCACCGCTTCGCGCCCACCAAGCTTGGCGATCTGCATCACAAAGGGCAGGGTCGCATTGTTTAGGGCGTAAGTAGACGTGCGCGGAACGGCGCCCGGCATATTGGCGACGCAATAGTGAAGGATGCCATCGACCTCATAGATCGGATCCTCATGCGTCGTTGCATGCGAGGTTTCAAAACAGCCGCCTTGGTCAATCGCGATATCGACGAGCACGGCGCCGGGGCGCATATGCTTGAGCTGATCGCGCGTCACCAGTTTCGGGGCTGCCGCGCCGGGGATCAGAACCGCGCCAATTACTAGATCGGCTTCGCGTACCGCTGCGTCGAGCGAGGCTTTGGTTGAGTACATGGTTTTGACCGCGCCATTGAACTGCGCATCCAACTCCGCCAGCCGGGCATTGTTGCGGTCGAAAATGGTCACGTCCGCGCGCATGCCGACGGCAATCTCAGCCGCATTCGACCCGGACACGCCGCCGCCAATGATCACGACTTTTGCCGGCATCACGCCCGGCACACCACCGAGCAAGACACCACGGCCACGTTTGGTCTTCATCAAAGCCCAGGCTGCGACTTGCATGGCCATACGGCCTGCGACTTGGCTCATTGGTGTCAGAAGCGGCAAACGCCCGTCACGGTCTGTGACCGTTTCATAAGCGATCGCAAGGCACCCGCTATCGATCAGGCCTTTGGCTTGTACCGGATCCGGCGCCAGGTGGAGGTAGGTGAAGAGCGTGTGGTGTGGTTTCAGGCGTGCGGTTTCTTCTGGCTGAGGCTCTTTGACTTTAACGATCAGCTCAGCTGCCTCGAACACAGCATCGGCATCGGCGACAATCTTCGCGCCGACATCGGTATAGGCTTCGTTCGAAAAGCCAGAGCCAATCCCGGCCCCGTCTTGAATAAAGACCTCATGTCCGGCGCGGGCGAGCTCGCCGACGCTTTCCGGCGTCAGGCCGACCCGGAACTCTTGTTTCTTGATTTCAGTAGGGACCCCGATTTTCATGTCATCGCTCCAGCTATTGTTTTCGGGAAGATGCCTGTACTTTTATGATAAATCTCGTCAGAATTCCCATATCAGATCACAAAAACGGGAATAAATCCCGATCTGGGGACAAAAATGAAGCTAAACCGTCAGGATGAGCTGATCCTTCAGCGGCTCTCAGAGAATGCCAAACTGTCTCATTCGGAGATTGCCGACCGGGTCGGATTGTCGACCTCCTCCGTTCATCGCCGGATTCGGGCCATGGAAACCGCGGGCGTCATTGAGGGCTATGGCGTGCGGATCAATGAAGCGGCCATCGACCGTGCCACCAGTGTGTTTGTCCAGGTGACGCTCAGCAATCAACAAGACGATGGCTTGCAGGCGTTTGAAAAAGCGGTGCGCCGTTCAGCCGATATTGCTGCTTGCTATTTGATGACGGGAGAGGCCGATTATCTCCTGCGTATCGCGGTGCGCGACACAGCCGATTATGAGCGCGTGCATAGGGACGTGCTGACGCGTCTGCCAAATGTCGAGCGGGTGATCTCGCAATTTGCGATCCGAACCGTCTGTCAGCGCAATTTGCTACCGACCATTTAGAACCCGTCTTAGTCGGTGCGCAGCGAATAGCCGGCGGACCGCACCGTGCGGATTGGATTGTCCCCGCCCTGGCTCATCAGAGCTTTGCGCAAGCGTCCGATATGGACGTCCACGGTGCGCGCTTCGACATAAACGTCAGAACCCCAGACGCCGTCCAGGAGCTGTTCCCGCGAAAAGACGCGGCCAGGATGCTGCGCGAAATATTCAAGCAAGCGAAACTCGGTTGGCCCGAGATGGATGTCTTTGCCATCGCGCATGACGCTATGGGTCGTGCGGTCGATTTGGATGTCGCCAACGCGGATCTTGTCATCCATCAGAGCTGGCCGGATACGGCGCAGCACCGCTTTCACTCGGGCCATCAGCTCATTGGTTGAAAACGGCTTGGTGACATAATCATCGGCGCCCGTTTCCAACCCGCGAATGCGGTCAGCTTCTTCGGTGCGCGCGGTGAGCATGATGATCGGCAGATTGGCCGTCTCGTGGCGCGTGCGCACCCGTCGACAAATCTCGATGCCGGAAATCTTGGGCAGCATCCAATCGAGCAGCATCAGGTCCGGGATACGCTCATCCAAGAGCAGCATGGCCTCGTCGCCATCATTGGCAATCGCGGTCTCGTAGCCTTCTGCTTCAAGATTGTATCTCAACAATTCAGAGACCGAGGTCTCATCTTCTGCGATGACGATGAAAGGTTTCATGATCGAGTTCCCTACCCTTTTCCACCCGGGGTTCTAGCGATATCGCTGTGGCCAATACGTTCGCCGGTCGCAATGTAATGTACGACTTTGGCGATGTTCGTCGCGTGATCCCCGATGCGTTCGAGGTTTTTCACGATGAAGAGAAAATTGGATCGCGCATCCAGCTGATCTGGCTCCTCGGCCATGAAGACCAGCATGGAGCGCAAGAGGCCATTATAGTGGCTATCAATATCGTCATCTTGAGTGAGCACGCTGATCGCGGCTTCTGGATCGCGGCGCGCATAAGCATCGAGTGCGGATTGAAGGATATTGGAGACCGCTTGACCCATGCGTTCAATCCCACGCAAAGCGGTGCGATTGTCTTCATCCATCACGGCAAGGCCGCGTCTTGCGATATTCTTGGCGAGGTCGCCAATCCGTTCAATGCCGCCGGCCAGCTTGATCGCGCCAATGACATTGCGCAGGTCCGACGCCATAGGTTGGCGCAAAGCGAGCATACGCACGGCTTTACGTTCCACTTCGCGTTCGAGCCGATCGAGTTCTAAATCGCGCTCGATCACGGCCTCTGCGAGATCGGCGTCCCGCACAACCACAGCGCGGCACGCGTCCCGGATCATCGCTTCGGCAAAGCCACCCATGCGCAGAAGGTCCGCTGAGAGTTCGTCCAACTCTTCGGTGAAAGCGCTTACGATGTGCTGCTGTCTGGTCACCATCTATCCCCTAGCCAAAGCGGCCTGTAATATAATCTTGCGTGCGTTGTTCGACAGGATTGGTGAACACGGTTTCGGTATCGCCATACTCGACCAGTTCACCCAAATTGAAGAAGGCCGTCTTTTGTGAGACCCGCGCCGCCTGCTGCATGGAATGCGTCACGATGATGATGCAATAGCGCAGGCGAAGCTCGTCAATCAGCTCCTCAATCCGCGCGGTCGCAATCGGGTCCAGCGCTGAGCAGGGCTCATCCATCAAGATCACTTCCGGGCTGATCGCCACAGCGCGGGCGATGCAAAGACGTTGTTGCTGGCCGCCAGAAAGGCTGGTGCCGGTCTCGCCCAAGCGGTCCTTAACCTCGTTCCAAAGCCCCGCCTTTTGCAACGAGACTTCGACAATTTGATCCAGCTCAGCCTTTGACGCGGCCAGGCCATGAATGCGTGGCCCATAGGCAATATTGTCATAGACCGATTTCGGAAATGGATTGGGCTTCTGAAACACCATGCCGACTTTTGAACGCAGCAGCACCGGATCCACATTGGCGCCGTTAATGTTCTGACCATCCATGATGATCTCACCTTCGGTTTGGGCCCCTTCTATCGTGTCATTCATGCGATTAAGGCACCGCAAGAATGTCGACTTCCCGCAGCCAGACGGACCAATAAGCGCTGTCACCGATTTGTCCGGAATGGTGATCGAGATGTTCTGAATGGCGGTCGTGTCGTGATAGCGCACAGACACATTGCGGCAGTCGATCTTTGCGCCGCCAATGCCGCCGACCCCAGAGCGGGGCAGTCCACCTGTCGCGAGACCCGATTCAGCCATGGCTACCATCTCCGCTCAAATCGACGCCGCAGCAGAGCGGCCGCTAGGTTCATTGCTACCAGAATTACCAGCAAAATGATAATCACTGCCGCCGTCATCGGCTCCCATGCGCGCTCGGCGCCGGAGAACCATTTATAGATGATCACGGGCAGAGCGGTGGCTTCATCATTTGGCGAGGTTGGCACTTCGCTGACAAACGCGACCATGCCGATCAAAAGGAGCGGCGCGGTCTCACCCAAAGCGCGTGCCATGGCGATGATGGCACCGGTTAGGATGCCAGGCGCAGCGAGCGGCAAGACATGATGGAAGACCGCTTGGGTGCGCGAGGCTCCAAGTCCGAGGGCCGCATCGCGCATGGAGGGTGGTACGGATCTCAAAGCCGCACGCGAGGCAATGATGATTGTTGGCAAGACCAAGAGCCCGAGCACCAGTCCGCCAACCAGCGGGATCGAACGCGGCATGCCAAAGGCGTTGAGAAAGACGGCCGCACCCAAGAGGCCGAAAATGATCGACGGCACGGCGGCGAGATTGTTGATATTGATCTCAATGATCCGGGTCAGCCGGGACTTCTGCGCGAACTCCTCCAAGTAGACCGCTGCCAGAATGCCAATTGGAATGGAGAACAGCGCGGTGATGAGCATGGTGAAAATGGATCCGGCCACGGCGGCGGCTGCTCCGGCGAGCTCTGGATAGGTGCTGTCCGCGTTGAGGAAGAGATTGGAGTTGAACCTCTTCTCAATGCGGCCTTGCTCTTTCAACATGGTGACCAGTGCAATCTGGCGATTGCTGACCTGACGATTGGTGCTTGTCGAGCCGAGGAAGGTCGCCGTAATCGGGCGGGCGCTTTGCTCGCCCAGGTCCGGCACAGGCCCAGCGAGGTGATTAAGAATGAGTGTAGCGCCGGAAATGCGGGACAGTTCAAACCAGGCATCCGAGAAAGAGATGAGCGTATCGCCACTCGTCTCGCCGAGTCGGTTCATTTCATCTTGAAAGGCAACAAACCCGTCGGGCCCTGCATCGGTGAGGCGATAAGCGCCGGAGGTGGTTCTCGCCAAACGACCGGCCGCGCCAACGTCATAGGTCCAATGGGTTTTGAAGTCATTCTTCAGATAAAGATCCAAATCATCAGAGACGACGAGACGGGCCTTGACCGGCTCCGCGGCCAGGCTTGGGTCTTGCTGTAAGCGCCGCGTCAGCGGCAAAATCGAAAGCCGCGGGG
>CAYNUI010000066.1:0-11613 GCA_964400185.1 uncultured Hyphomonas sp. | reverse complement strand
GAAATTGACGCCGTCATCTCTGATATCAAAGCCAAGGATATAGACTCGGTCGCAATCACCTCAGCCTTCTCGCCGATGAATGCCGAGCCGGAGAACTATGTCGCGAAGAGACTGAAGAGCGCCCTGCCAAACATCTCATTGACCCTTTCGCATCGGATTGGTCGGGTGGGCTTGTTGGAAAGAGAAAACGCCGCGCTCTTGAACGCAGCTTTGCTGAAATTCGCAGACAAAGTGGTCAACGCTTTTGCTGAAGCTGTGTCCGAGTTTGGACTGAAGTGCCCTGTCTTCATCAGTCAAAATGATGGGACCTTGATGGAGTCTCATTTCGTGCGGGAATTCCCTGCCCTGACCTTCTCATCTGGCCCTACTAACTCCTTGCGAGGCGCTGCAAGATTGACCGGACTGGCTGAGGCCATTGTCGTCGATATAGGCGGCACCACATCAGACATCGGTGTCCTAAAAAGCGGCTTTCCTAGAGAGTCCAACATGGTGGTCGAGGTCGGCGGCGTGCGCACAAATTTTCGGATGCCAGATGTCCAGGCGATCGGCTTAGGCGGAGGCAGCCTGGTCGAAGACAATGGCCTCAGCATCGGTCCGAAATCGGTAGGGCATAACCTGGTCAAAGAGGGATTGGTTTTTGGGGGGCAGACCCTCACGGCCACGGATATTGTCGTCGCCGCCGGTCACGCTGATGTCGGTGATAAGAGCAAAGTACAAGACCTTCCGAACGAAACCGTTGAAAACGGCCTCAAGACCATGCGCCAGATTCTTGAGGACGGCATTCGAACCATGAAACCCAATAGTGATCCGCTGCCGGTAATCTTGGTTGGTGGCGGGGCAATTTTGGCACCTCAGACAATGGCGCACGTTTCGGAAATTCATACGCCTCACAATAGCGGCGTCGCAAACGCAATCGGCGCTGCTATTGCTTTGATCGGGGGAGAAGCCGAACGCTTCATTGACTACACACAGACACCGCGATCCGAAGCGCTCGCGACCGTGAAACAAGCTGCTGAACAGGTCGCCATATCTGCCGGCGCTGATCCGCAAAAGCTCCGCACGATCGACGTTGAAGAAACCGCAATTCCATACATGGACGATGGCGCCACCCGCATTCGTGTAAAAGTCGTTGGCGATGTCGCGAAACTCGCAAACGCGCAAGAGGCCCGCTAGACGATGCAATTGACCGCTGACATGCTCGCAGACCTCTCCGCTGGCGCCGCATTTTTGGCGACAGGCGGCGGCGGTGATCCACACCTCACCTATCTTAGCGCTTGTGAGGGTCTGAAAGTCTATGGCCCTGCGACGATGATTGCGCCAGATGAACTGGACGATGACGCACTGGTCGTCGCCCTTGGCGCCGTCGGCGCGCCGACCACAAGCTTAGAACTTCTGCCCTCCATTGATGAAAGCATCGAAGTCCTCGCCGCCTATAAACGTCTGACAGGACGCAAGGTCGACGCGGTTGTGTCGTTTGAGATCGGCGGTGGTAACTCCTTGATCCCGATTGTCGCCGCAGCCGCCAATGGCATTCCGGTTATTGATGGCGATGGCATGGGACGCGCGCTTCCAGAAGCGACAATGATGACCTACGCCATCGCTGGCATTCACCCGACCCCGGCCGTGGCTCTGGACTATGCGGGCAAAACCCAGCTCATCGAAGCTGATACGACTGAAGAATATGAGCAAATCATTCGCGCCTTCTCGATGGAGCGCGGAGGAATGGCGCTGTCTGCGGAATTCCAAATGACCGGCCGGGAGATGAAAGACTGCATCGTCCCAAACACGGTTTCCCTCTCAATAGAACTCGGAAAAATACTACGCAGTCGCGCCGGCACAGCCGACCAACTCGCGGCCCAAATTAAGCGGGTGTTTGATGCCTCAATCTATGGCGAGTTTCGACAGCTTTTCACGGGTATCGTCGCCGATATGTCGACCAGCGTTGTCGGTGGCTATGACGTTGGCCGCGCGGAGATCGCGCCACTCGTGGAAGGTAACCCGTCGCTCGAGATCGATATTAAGAATGAGTACCTAACGGCGAAGCGAGATGGAAATCTCTTGGCTTCGGTGCCGGACCTTATTTGCATTCTCGATTCCGAGACCGCAGAGCCCATCAATGCAGAGCGGTTACGGTTCGGCCAACGGGTGAGCGTCTTCGCCGTGGGGTGCCCGCAGCATTATCGCACGGACCAGGCTTTGAAGGTCGTCTCGCCACGCTGTTTCGGGTTCGACTTCGACTATGTTCCCCTCGAGGACATCCCGAGCACTTAATTCCCGCATTTTTTGCCATCTAGCCTCAACGCGGGCGAAAGAACCCATTGATGGTCAGGCGTCCGTGCTCCGGCTCAGATGGCAAAAAGACGTCATTGCGAATAACGCCGCTATGAAGGAGTGTGCCGGGATAAAGAATGAAACTGTTATACGCGGCATCACTCTCGTAGATTTTTTCAAAATGCGGCGCGCCGTCTGAAGGGTAAACCGCCGGCGGCAAACCGGCTGTGCGCACCCCGCTTTCGAGGCTGTCTTTGTACGCCGGATAACGCGCTTCAGTGATCCGCTCAAAACCAGACGAAAGATGGCGATAGAAACCTGTTCCGCCATGTGCGGTGTGGTTTAGATAGATCATCACGGCAAGCTGGTCTTCGTCGAACCCATCAAAATGTGGAAGCCGTTGGATCGGGGTGAGACGCTCTGGTGCTTGCGTGACGATCGAGTACCAGGCCTGCCCTTCCCATTCGCGATGGGGCAGCTTTAGGTGGCTGACGGCAAGCTGAGAGACGCCGTCGCACAAATGGCTCAATAAGGACGCCTCCACCTCCGCTCGTATGCCTGGATAATGTGGATTGATATGCGCAAATCTTTGTTCAGCGGCTGCCGAACGAACTGACTCCGGCGCGTCGAAAAAGTCCGAAACTTCAACCAATGTGGTCTCGTCTTCGCCAATCGAAAATTGACGGGAATTAGACAGACTGAACGCAAAGGACATCAGCTCGAAACCTCAACAAAAACAATCTCATGAAACTGAGGATTGCCACCTTACTCCACCACAAAAAACTGCTAAAGACTATGTGTAGGTTCTCCTAAAAAAGCTGAAGGTTTTAGACTAACCATATGGCCTCTGATCTCGGTACAATTGAGCGAATTGTCATCGTTGGAGGCGGCTCCGCCGGATGGATGACGGCAGCCGCTTTGGCCAATGATTTGGTGGAAGGATGTGAGATCACTCTGATCGAATCTGAAGCCATCGGCACGGTCGGTGTGGGCGAAGCGACCATCCCCCCAATTCGCCATTTCAATCAGCGTTTAGGAATAGATGAAGCGACTTTCGTTCGCGAGACCAATGGCTCATTCAAGCTCGGCATCGAGTTCATCGACTGGTCTCGACAGGGGCACGCTTATTTCCACCCGTTCGGACAGTATGGCGCCGAGTTCGATAGCGTCCCTTTCTATCACTATTGGATGCGGGAATACCTGGACGGTGATCGTACGCCGATCGATGAATATTCCATGGCTTGGGCTGCCTCAAAGGCAGGCAAGTTCTCTCATCCGATTGCCGATCGCCGAAACGTTCAATCTCGATTTGACTATGCCTACCATTTCGACGCGACGCTTTATGCTGGCTATCTGTGCAAGTACGCGAAAGCGCGGGGCGTGAACCGTGTTGAAGGACGTGTGGTTGATGCCGTTCAAGATCCAGACACGGGCTTCATCAAATCTGTCCTCATGGACGACGGCCAATCCTTCTCTGCTGATCTGTTCATTGATTGCTCCGGCTTCTTTGGATTGTTGATCGAGAAGACTTTGCAGACGGGTTATCAAGACTGGTCGAATTGGTTGCCGTGCAATCGAGCTGTGGCGGTCCCGTGCGAGCGGAGCGCAGATATCCTGCCTTACACCAAATCAACCGCAAAGAGCGCGGGTTGGCAGTGGCGCATCCCGCTGCAGCACAGAACCGGCAATGGCTATGTTTATTGCAGCGAGTATTTGGAGGCAGAGGAAGCAGAAGAGACCCTGCTCTCTTCCCTCGATGGCGCCCCCATCGCAGACCCCAAGCACTTGCGGTTCGTGACGGGTCGCCGAAACCTTTTTTGGAACAAGAACTGCGTCGCGATTGGTCTGTCTGCTGGCTTTATGGAGCCGCTAGAATCAACCAGTTTGCATCTCATTCAGTACGGCATCATGCGCTTGTTGGCTCTGTTCCCCGACAAGTCCATGTCGTCTCTATTGCAAGAAGAGTATAACGCGCTGACCATCGCCGAGTATGAGCGCATTCGAGACTTCCTGATCCTCCACTATACGGCAACGCAACGAGAGGATTCAGAGTTTTGGCGCTACTGCAAGAACATGCCGATCCCCGACCGGTTGCAGTACAAAATAGATCATTTTCGGGCGCACGGCCGGATTGTGTCAGACGAGCGAGAATTGTTTACAAATCCGAGCTGGATCGCGGTCTATCTCGGGCAGGACATTTACCCGGAACGCGCGCCTGCGATCACGACACATCGCACCAACATCCCGGTACAAGATCGCTTGCGCGCCATCCGCTCGGCTATGTCGGGTGCGGTGGCTCAAATGCCCACACATGACGCGTTTATCGACGCTTATTGCAAATCCACGCCGCATTGATCCCGCAGGAACGCATCGTGCTGAGGTAAGCCTGAGACCGCACGGTCGATCAATTTGTCCACGTCTTGCAGGAAGCTCCCCAACTGCTCAGACGAAACGCGATTGGCCATTGCGTGATAGCTACGCGGCATCAGGCCTTGTCCGATCATGACCTGAACCCAACTCGACTCCCGGAAGAGATCTTCGGCATCTTTGTACAGAAGACCGTTGCCTTCGAACAAATCCATCTTGGCTTTGAGACTATCCGGCACGGACATGTTCTTGCAGTAGCGCCAGAATTCTGAATCTTCACGATCGGTTCGATGATAGTGGAGGATCAGAAAATCCCGAATAAGTTCGTATTCGTGGCTGACCTGGCGATTGTACTCGGCCTCATTGACGGGGTCGAAAGATCGGGTCGGGAAGAGCTCAATCAGTTTTGAGACGTTCGATTGAATCAAGTGAATGGATGTCGATTCTAACGGCTCTAGGAATCCGCTAGCGAGACCCAAAGACACACAGTTCTTGTGCCAGAACTTTTCCCGGCGACCGGTCGTGAATCGCAAACGTTTTGGTTCGCCGGCCGGCGCGCCGTCAAGGTTTTTGAGAAGCGTCTCCATCGCGGCATCGGCTTCGATGAATTGGTCACTAAAGACATGACCGTTTCCGGTGCGGTGCTGCAGTGGGATACGCCATTGCCATCCAGCCTCATGCGCGGTGGCCTTGGTGTAAGGCAGCAAAGGCTTCGTCGCTTCGCAGCCCACCGCAAACGCGCTGTTGCAAGGCAGCCAACAAGACCAGTCTTCGTACCCCACGTCCAATGCTTGACCGATCAGCAATCCGCGAAAGCCGCTGCAGTCGATAAACAAATCGCCCGACACGTCGTCTCCGCTTTCGAGCTGAACGGACTCAATGTGCCCTGTCTCCGCCTGAAGACGAACATCAACGACTTTTCCTTCAACTCTCCGCACGCCGTTGGCTTCTGCGAGCGTTCTTAAATATCGCGCATACAATCCCGCATCAAAATGGAAGGCATAGGCCAGACCCGTCATCGACGTATTACCGACGCGATCCAGGCGACCGAACCGATTTTGATAGGCCGCGCGGTGGTGGAGCGAGTAATCCCAGAGGCTAGCCTGGCTTCCTTCTGCACGGGCGCGCAGCCAATATTGATGGAAGTGAAGGCTGGCCAAATTGATACCGGCGTCTCCGAATGTATGAAGATACCGCTCGCCGATGTGCCCCCAATTATTGAACTCGATCCCGAGTTTGAAAGTGCCCCGCGTTTCGCGAATGAATTCATCCTCATCGATGCCGAGCACGCCATTGAGCCGGCGGATTTGAGGAATGGTTGCCTCGCCGACCCCAACCGTTCCAATCGCTTCAGATTCGATCAGGGTGACATGGACTGAGGGCCCAATCAGGCGGTTGAGCGCTGCAGCGGCAATCCAGCCTGCAGTACCACCGCCCACAATCACGACAGTTCGAATTTGGTCCGACTGCATCGAGTAAAATCCTATCCTGCGCGAGCCAACCGCTCACTAAACACCTAAAGCTCTTAGATAAAAAAGAGCCTGCCGGGTCGGGCAGGCTCTAATCTAAAGAAGTTTGGGAGGATTAAAACTTCTTAGCAACGGTCAAATTGTACGTTGTGCCATACAATTCGTGCCGACTTGGGTAAATCACCGCTGGATTGACAGTGACGTTCTCCGTAGCGAACGGCTCGTCCGTAAGGTTGTACGCTTCCAGGTTGACTGAGAAGCCAGCCAGAGGCCCGTCATCCCACTCATACCCGATTTGCGCATCAACAATGGTCTCCTCCAGCGCCTGAGCGCCTGAGAGCGTGCCGTCAAAGTTTTGAACCTCAGACAGGAACCCATCACGATAACGCGCGCTGAGCTTCGCTTTCCAACCGAAGTTTTCATAATAGACGTCAGCTGACCAAACCGCTTCGGAATAGCCAGGAATGTCCAGCGTATCGCCGTTTTGGTCTTCGAGGCCATTGTCCGCATAGGTGTAGCTGGCGCCGAACCCGAACCCATCCAAGGTCCCTGGCATGACATCGTCCAAGCTGATCCGAGCGGTAGCTTCGACACCGGTAATGTTACCGTCGGCGAAGTTAACCGGTCCGTTCAGTCGCGTCACCGCAACTTCAGGGTTCGCAGCGAGGAAGTCGCCAAGGCCAATACCCTGATATTGCTGTGTCGCATCAACCGTCGTGTTGAGGTCGAGCACCCAGTCTTCCAACTGCTTATGGAACAAGGCTACCGAGATCGCGCTCGCGCTTCCGAAATATTTCTCGAAGGCGATATCGAACGAGGTCGAACGATACGGCTCCAGGAATGGGTTACCGCCATTGATATTGTAGCAAGTCTGCTCTGGCGGATTCTGGAAGTTCGCATTGTCCGGAATGCCATCGGGGTTTGGAAGCCCGTTCGCATCCACGGCATCAGGACAAACAGCCGCGTTCCGCTCAAAAGTCTGATTGGCTGCAAGTTGATCCAGACGTGCCCGGGTCAAAGTTTGAGCTGCGGCAAGGCGGATGAAGGTCGAGTCTGCAACTTCGAAGCTGAGGTTCGCACTCGGCAGGAAGTTATCATATGAGGTCTCGACAGTCTGCTCACCAACACCAGTGAGTGTACCGGTTGAAGCCTGGGTCGTATCCACCCATTGGAAGCCAACATTGCCTCGCACTGGGATGCCATTGAACTCGCTCTCCAAGTTCGCCATCGCATAGAAGGTGTTGATTTCTTCTTCGACGACCCATGCGGTCGCTCCGGTCTCTTCAAGGATATATGTCCCGTCAGTGGCCAGGCTGGCTGGATCATAAGCGATGATGTTGAGCCCAATACCGCCAGAGTCTGTCTGACCCAAGATCGCGCTTGTTGGGATAGCAAGCTCAGAATTGACGAAGCTCGGTCCCGGACGAATGAAGAAGGCATTGTCTGTGAACGATTTCTCGCGATCCGTGCGCAAGTAACCGACCTTCACGCTAGAGACGAAATCATTCTCGAGCTCATAATCCGCTTCTAAGCGAAGCTGCGTCAGCTCGTCTTCAATGTCAGGTTGGCGAGAGAAGCCGACTTGGCCCCAGCCACCTGGGTCCGTCAGCAAGACAACGTTCGGATCTGTGAAATCCGTTGGCGTCGAAATGCTATACTCTCCATCACCATCGAAGTTGAACGTGACAGGTGCGACAAGCGCTGGGTCACGCACGCCGTTGAAAACGCCGTTTCCAAAATCGAAGCTTCCAAGGATGCCGCGCCCGGTGCCTGCATAAGACTCATAGTCAATGTCAGACCGGTCGAGTGTTGAACCACTCAGGTCACCTGTCAGCGTCAGACGGTCGGTAACCTGATAGGATGAATTGATACCGAGAGAGAAAATCTCTGCGGTGTTACCTTCTGTATCCGTACGCAGGATGTGGCCGATACCGGTTGTGCCATCACCAGCGCTCCCGCCAGCTGCGCCAACCGCGCCGCTTGTATAAGTTGCAGAGTCTGCAAACCCGCTTGTTCCAGTCACAGCTGGAACACCAACGCCGGCCCAGATGGCGAGCGGTGTTTCAACGCCGCGGAAGATACCAGCATCTTCTGTGTCAGTGTAGAATGCGTCGATCGTGGTTTGGAACCGATCGGACGGTTCGAATTGGAGCGCACCGGCGACGGACGTCCGTTCAAACTCACGAGAAACGACGCCGGAACGTGGGTTGTCTTGCGGAAAGACGAGACCGCTTCCTGCTTCAATGCCCGTTTGACCATCGCTGGTTTTAAGTTCGCGTGAGAAGAATTGGGTCGGGTTAGACTGCTGAGTAATCCCGAGCGACCAGCCAATCGTGCCATTCTCATTCTGATCAATGTAAGACCCAAAGAAACGATAGCCGTCATCATCGAAGTCAGGGTTCAGCGACCCATTGTCGTTCAGGACGTACTTGCCAGAGACGTTGATCTGGCGATCTGTGTAGTCCAACGGACGAACCGTGCGAAGGTCCACCGCACCCGCGATTCCGGTTGCTGCGAGGGTCGCATCAGGCGTCTTGTAAACCACACCTTGCGCGATGAGTTCAGATGGGAATTGGTCAAATTCAATGCCGCGATTGTTACCGGCGGAGACGACTTCGCGGCCATTCAAGAGCGCGATGGAAAAGTCAGGACCGAGACCGCGGATCGAAATTTGCTGAGACCGGCCGCGCACACGTTGGGCCGTCACACCAGGAAGTCGAGCAAGCGAATCAGCGATCGAGAGATCAGGCAGCTTGCCGATATCCTCGGCAGAGATTGCTTCGATGATCGCGTTGGCGTTCTTCTTTGCGTTAAGTGAATTTTGGATCGAGCTGCGAATGCCGGTGACCGTCACAACATCCATGGTCGCGGTTTCGTCTTCCTCGGCGTCTGCTGCATCTTGAGCGTACACGGGCGCAGTTGCAGCAAGCGCAAGTGCAGCCGTCCCTAGAAGCCAAGTTTTTTGGCTTTTGAATTGAGTCTTCAATTGTTCCTCCCTGAATCGTGCGTGCAGATGTGTGGCACTCCTCCACGCTCTGACCACTCACTTGTATTGCAAATTTATGAAAACGCAAAGCTCTTTCGCATGCTTGCCATACATTTTCGCAAGAAAGTTGTGACCAAAATGCATCATTTTCAGTCATACGCAGAAGTTATTAGGGCCAATCCGCCATAAGTTGCGGCTGTTTTTGCACGAATTTGCGATTTGAGCGACGAATCGGCGCTCTGCAAATTTTTGCAAAGCTTGCGCAAATCAATGAAAAAACTCGCTATGCGTGCTTTATGGCGCGCCGCAAGAGGCCCGAATAATCAATTCTGCAGGAATTCGATCATTATCCGGCCCCCGCTGACCTGAGGAATCCAGAAGTTTCGAGACCAAAACGCGCCCCGCTTTGCCGGTGTCCTGATCGATCGTGCTCAGCGGCACCTCTGCGTAAACACCGAAAGGCACATTGTCGTAACCGACCACTGCCACATCATCCGGCACTGACAGACCGGCGCGGCGAATGGCCTGGATCGCCCCAAGCGCGATCAAATCACTGGCTGCGACGATGGCATCAAATTTGGCTTTTTCAGCAATCAGTGTCTCGACGACGGCACGGGCAGACGCGACCTGGAAGTGGGCCGGCACGACCAATCGGTCCTCATAAGGCAAGCCTGCCAACTCTAAGGCCTCTCTGTATCCCCGCATACGCTGGCCAGCTTCTGGAGCATCAGAGTCGCCGAGAAAAACAATCTTCTTCCGTCCTAAGCGCGCCAAATGCGACGTCGCTCGTCGACCGCCGGCCACATTGTCACTGCCAACGGAGCAATAGTTCTGCTCAGGGAGCGCTGCACCCCAAACAACAAATCGATCTTCAACTTCGGCGAGGCGGTTAAAGGCTTCGTGCAGAGTGGACTGCCCCAAAAAGATGACCCCATCCGAGCGACTGGTCGACATCGCCGTCGCCAGCTCATCATAAGAAGACGGCGCGATATAGCTCAGCAAGATATCGCAACCGCGCTCGCGAGCGGCATCGCCAATACCGGCCAATAGCTCAAAGAAGAACGGGTCAGCCATCCGGCCTTCACGACTTTGCGGCCGCGGAACAACGATGGAGATGGTGGCGTTCGCGCCAATTGGACCGGCGGGCATATAGGCCCGAAATGGATAGTCGAGCTCGCGCGCGAGTTTCCAGATTTTTTGTTTCGTGCGGACATTCACCGCAGGACTATCATTCAGCGCACGAGAAGCGGTCGAGATCGAAACCCCCGCTTGCTTAGCAAGGTCTTCTAGACGAGTTGTTGGCTTCGTTTCCATAACGACCCCTCTGCGCTATTTCGCGCTAATCCAAACCCCAGCGCGCTCAGGAATGATCCCGTTCTCTACCAGACTATTGTTAAGAGGCCTTGAAGACAGAACCAAATTTCCTTCAGGAACAAGGTGTTCTGGAAGCTGAAATGGCGCGTTGCCAAAGTTGAAAACGGCCGTGACTTTATCGCCGTCGCCTTCGCGATTGACCACCAGCACTGAGCTTGATTTGGTTTCACCAAACGTCATGCCGCCGAACAACAACGCGGTATGACGCTTGCGCTTATCCAAAGCCTCCGCGGTAAAGCGCAGCATGCTGTCATTGCCTTGCTGTTGATCAATCGCCAGGGCTGCATGCTGAGGGTCCACGGGCAGCCATGGCTCCGCCTTGGAAAACCCAGCATGAAGCTCGCTCGCTTGCCACGGCATCGGCGTCCGTGCGCCATCTCGGCCAAGCGTCTTTGGCCAGTTAATGATCGCTTCTGGATCTTTCAAACTCGAGAAGGGCACGCTCGCTTGAGGCAAACCCAGCTCTTCGCCTTGATAAATGATGGGATTACCGCGCAAGGTTAGCAGCAGCATCATGTAAAGGCGGGCCATCTCTTCGCGATGCGCATCGGTCGCCCAACGGGTAATGGCGCGTGGCGCGTCATGGTTGGAAAACGCCCAGCTCGGCCACCCCTCCCCTTCAGATTGATCCCAAAGCTTGGCGGATTGCTCAACCCGTTCCGCGTCGAGATTAGGCGCATACAGGAAATCGAAATTGTAGGCAGAATTCAGGCGCGTCTCGCCTTCGGTAAATGCTTTCATCTCTCCGATCGGGGTCGGCCCGCCGACTTCCGCGACCGTAAATGTACCCGGATAGTCATCCAGCATGGCCCGGAACTTCTCGATGAACTCAACAATGTCGGGTTGTGACATGTTGTATTTTTGGATCTGCATATCGAACGGCCGGGTCGCCTCGTGCGCAGAGCGTCCCGACGCCGGGTTGTCCCGCAACTGACGGTCATGCATGGCAAAATTCAGCGCGTCTAATCGGAAGCCATCCACACCGCGATCAAGCCAGAACTTTCCGGCATTGATCAGCGCCTGTTGGACCTCGGGATTATAGACATTGAGATCCGGCTGCTCCTTCAAGAAATTGTGGAAATAGTATTGCCCGCGACGCGCATCCCACTCCCAGCTCGGCCCGCCAAACACGGACTGCCAATTGTT
>CAYNUI010000065.1:7903-11696 GCA_964400185.1 uncultured Hyphomonas sp. | reverse complement strand
CGCCTGCGAACGAAGCGTATTATAAAGATCTGCTGGGACGAAACATTATCGGGATTATGGTCGGTGCGTTACCGCCCACCGAAGCGAACTTGAGATCGGTCTTCTATGAAGGCCTCGAAGAGCGCACGCTTTGGGATTGGCAAGATGCTTACATTTCAGCGGTGGACGCTGGAAAATCTCCGTGGGACGCGGCGCAAGCGACCCTGTCACACCCACTTGCCCAGGCGATGAGTATTCGCCCCGCGCCGGACCTTCTGTACCGCGAAGTGAAAAATGGGCCTGTGAAGATCGGCGATGTGACCGCGAACAATGGAGAGACCGTCATTATGTGTCTTTCCGGTGCGACGCAGCAAATCTTACGCGAAGAAAAAACGCCTGACGTGTCTTTGGTCTTTGGCGGCATTCGAAAAGACCCAGACTATCGCCGGAAGCACCCAAATCCGAACTGGAAACACCCGCTTCATGCGTGTCCAGCGATGGATATGGCCAATGGCGCTATGTTGGGGATCATGGCGGCGCTGTTTGATGCCGGACGCATCCAAGCCATGCCAGCATCGCTCATCGTGAGGGTGTCTGACTGGGAATAAACTAAGACTAAGAGCGCGCGACGACCGGCACGGCCGGAGGGGTTTGGCTGAACAGGTGTTCGAAGGCCCGCTCATTCAAGAGCTTCTCTCTTGTTGAATCCCGCGCGGACGCCGCGTCTGTGGCAAGCGTTGCATAGTGATCGGCAGGTTTGCGGGCGTGTCCTTCCAAGGCGAGGCGCGTCAGCGTGCGATAGGCTTGTGCGTTGCCTAGATGGTCGCCGAGGCGGCTGCGCTGGATGGCTTTGACGGCATAGGTCTTCGCACGCTCCCAGTCTTCGAGTTGCGCGAAACACTCCGCCAAGTATCCATGCACAAGCGACATTCTTTGCTGGCTGGCGAGATGCGTCGAGTCGGCGATTTTGCAGACGGGTTCGAGCGCCTCGGCGGAGCCATTGGAGAGGAATTCCGTTACGCCCAATAAGGCTTTGCTTTTTGCCATGTGATAGCGCGACCGCATGCGGCTGGCGTGTTCAATAATCCAGTTCCAGTTTTCCACCGCCTGTTCGAACTGCCCTTGCCACATCAAGCCGGCTCCGTAATAGGCGCGCACCGAAAGCTCCGTTTGGTGCTGCTTGTCTTCGACTAAGTCGATCGCTTCCTCATATCGGCGATTGGCCAATTGAAAATGACCCTGATCGGCCAGA
The DNA here is from genome assembly GCA_964400185.1 of uncultured Hyphomonas sp. Taxonomy (GTDB): domain Bacteria; phylum Pseudomonadota; class Alphaproteobacteria; order Caulobacterales; family Hyphomonadaceae; genus Henriciella. The sequence goes on along the minus strand of CAYNUI010000065.1, from coordinate 10,465 downwards.
ACAAACCCTAAAGACGCGGCTGAATAGGCGACCGCGGTCGGGTTGTTCGATATGCGATATCGATTGAGTTGGACGTCTATCGAGTGCTCCAAGGCCGGAATGGCCATCTTGTAATCGGCAATCGCTCCATACACCTGACCAAGGGTGCCCGTGATCCGAGAAACGAGTTTTTGGTCGCCTACGCGATGCGCTGCATCGCGCGCGGACAGAAACTCTCGCAGGGAGTCATTTGATCGTCCGATACCGTAATAGATGAAGGCGCGCCAATATTGCGCCCAGGCGGCGGCGACGGGTTGGTCATTCCGTTCGGCCCAGGCCTGAATTTCGTCGATGACCGTGTTTTGGTCTTTGCCGGGGTCAACGATGGACGCCAATCCAAACTTGAATAGGATTTGATCAATACCGAACGCCGGGTCTTTGATCTTCTTGTACTCGTCCAAGGCAAACGCATAGAGCTTTTGCGCCCGGTCGAGAGCCGCTGAGCTGAGCGCCTTGTCACCGGCGAGAATGGCATTGTCCAAGGCTTTCTTGGGCAGGTTTGCGCCGGAATAATGATAAGCAAGCTGATTGAATCCATCGTCACGCTCGCTTGATGGCAATAGGCGTTCTTGGACCTCTATGACTTTGCGATGGAGGGCTCGTCGTTCACGCAAACCAATCAAACTATAGACCGCGTTTCTGGTCAGGCCGTGCTTGAACTTCAATCCACCAGAGTCTTCTGACGCGAACAGGAAATCAGCCGTTTGGAGTTGGTCGAGGAGGTCTGCGTTGAGCTGTACATCGCTGACCTCTTGCAGCAGGTCATATGAGACGTCGAACCCAATGACCGCCGCTGATTTCACAATCTTCGCTTGATCTTCTGGGAGGTTCTGAAACCGAGCATTCGTGAGCGCGTGCAGCCAAGACGTTTCGTCCGTCTCTTCTTCAAACATCTGACCGCCTTCATTTGCGGCATAACAAAACTCGCTGACATAGAGCGGATTGCCTTCAGACAGAGATTTGATCTTGTCGATGATGCTCGGATCGACGAGGTCGACCAAATCCGAGATGAGATCTTGAACACTGTTCTCATCGAGCGGTGAGAGGCGAAGCACCTGCTTTTGGTCTCCGCCGAACAATGGATCGGGATCGTGCCGCGACGAGATGACGATATTCAAGTTCAAGTCTTGCTTGCGGCGGATCAACAAATCGATGGTGGTCTCGGTGAGTTCATCGACCCAATGCCAATCGTCGATGATGAAATTGACGCCGCTATCGCTCGCCCGATGAGCGAACAGCTCGATCATAGAGTCCACCAGATCAGAGAGCTCGTGCTTCGAGATTTGTGAGGATTCTTCAGACAGCAAACGGCTCAAAGCGCTCGGTGAAGCCGCTGGCTGACCTTTGACCAGCGATGCGGGCCCAAGATCCAGGGCGTCGGAGACCGCTAAAAACTGCAAGAGCAGTTTGCGAATGGGCACCAAGGGTTGTCCGTCAAGAAGCGCCTCACACGACGCGACAAAAGTCAGAGGCTTCTTTTTGCGAGCTTCGGCTAGAACTTCTCGAATGAGCCGGCTTTTTCCAATGCCGGCTTCACCGATGATGAAGGCCGGACCGTTCGCGCGAGTTGGGTTGCCGAGGAACTCTAAGACCCAATTGAGTTCGCGCTCTCGGCCTTTGAACGCAGAGAAGGGCGATGTCGCATCTCGGTTCTTTTTACGCTTCAGGAGTTTGCGGATTGCGATTTTGTCTTTTTGACCGCGAAGATTGACAGTCAGACGGTCTGTGCAGACATATTTCTCGCGATTATTGCCAAGCGCTGCTTCGCTCACGACGATCTCACCGGCCTTGGCATAGTCACATAGTCGTGCCGTAATGTTCGTGGGATTTCCCAGAATTTCGTATCGTCCGACCGTCACATCGCCGGTGCGAATGAGCGTGACACCGTTATGGATCCCACTGTGTAGTTGCAGTCGCTCACTGAGGAATGACGCGTTTTGAGAGATCTGTTCGGCAGCTTCATGAAGCGTCAGCGTCGCCTCAATCGCCCGTTCGGACGCATTGCTGTGCGCTTCGGGATAACCAAACAGGAAAATGAAGCCATCGCCGTCGATCCGGACAATTTCACCGCCAAATCTCGATACGATCGCTTCCGCCTCATCCCTGAGATTTGACAAGAGGTCGCTATAATCTTCCGGTTCCAGCTCGCGCGCGAGCCCGGACGAGTTGCTTACATCACAGAACACGATGGTCACGTGACTGCGGTGTTCGTCAATCGGGGTGTCAGCGCTCATCGTCCCTCATCGATTAGCTTAAATACCGTTCAAGCATATGTTCTAGCTTAGAAACAGATTTTACCGTCATTGTCCGACGATCCTGGGCAATGACCCCATCTTTGGTCAATTCGCTCAATTCTCTCGAAATTGCTTCACGATGCGTGCCCAGCGTCGCAGCAAGTTTTGAGTGGGTTGGAAAGTTCTTGATCTCGACAAAGTCGGCTGTTGCATCGATCTCTCGCGCGCGGCGTAGCAACTCCGTCCATAAACGGCAGGGTACGGTCATCGTCGCGAGCGAGAAGACTTT
>CAYNUI010000065.1:0-7803 GCA_964400185.1 uncultured Hyphomonas sp. | reverse complement strand
GGCACGCGGTTAACGGCGCCATTATCACGGGCGTTTAGGCTGAACAGCTCTAAGATTAGTTCGTCCACACTGGCCCCGTTCCTCAATATACACTGGCCGGATTATTGCGACAGATTTAGACCTGTTTCAACATAAGTCTTTGAATTTATTTCGAAGAATGGAGATGCTTTTGAGGAACGCTCTCAAAGCTATTTGCGCCGGGCTCGCTCTCTGTTTTTGAACGATTTCACCCGCATTTCCGGGGCTGGTAACGTATAAGTGCCGCAGGCGTGGCTACTTAAAAGACCTTGCAAGCCAAAACTGACTCCCATAGATGAGCGGTGAAACTGCTATCAGTCGGCCAGCTTGATCATTGCTCGGGCCCAATTCTAGCGAATTTAACTCTTATAATGCTGGAAAAATCATGAGTTTGTACAAAGACTATTTAGACGAAATCGAAACCCGCAAAACAAAAGGGTTGCACCCCAAACCCATCGAAGATGCCCCGCTGGTCAACGAGCTGATTGCGCAAATCCTTGATGCGAACCACGAGCATCGCGCAGATTCGCTGAATTTCTTCATCTACAACACGCTTCCAGGCACCACGAGCGCAGCCGGTGCGAAGGCCAGCTTCTTGAAAGAGATCATTCTCGGCGCGCATAGCGTTCCAGAAATCACGCCCGAATTTGCCTTCGAATCGCTCTCACATATGAAAGGTGGCCCATCGATCGAAGTGCTGATCGATCTGCTCCTTGGAGACGATGAAAGCATCGCCCGCGCCGCCGCAGATGTCCTGAAAACACAGGTCTTTTTGTATGAGGCAGACACGGATCGTTTGGAGGCGGCTCATAAGGGCGGACACGCGCTCGCGACCGAAATTCTTCAAAGCTATGCGAAGGCGGAATTCTTCACGAGCCTGCCCGATGTCGAAGAAGAGATCGATGTCGTGACCTTCATTGTCGCGGTTGGCGATGTGTCGACGGACCTCCTGTCTCCAGGCGCGGACGCTCACTCTCGCTCCGACCGTGAGCTGCATGGTCAGTGCATGTTCGAGCACAATAAGGACCAGCAAGCTGCCCTTAAGGCGCTCCAGGCCCAGCACCCTGATAAGCGCGTCATGTTGGTCGCAGAAAAAGGCACCATGGGCGTCGGCTCTTCACGCATGTCTGGCGTGAACAATGTTGCGCTGTGGACCGGTAAACAGGCCAGCCCATACGTGCCCTTCATCAATATCGCTCCCGTGGTTGGCGGAACCAATGGGATCTCGCCAATCTTCTACACCACAGTCGGCGTGACCGGTGGAATCGGTGTCGACCTGCAAAACTGGGCGCGTAAGACCAATCACAATGGCGCACCCGTCATCGACGAAGATGGTGAGCCCGTGCTCGAGCAGCTTTACTCCGTCGACAATGGCACCGTGCTGAAAATCAACACGAAAACCAAGAAGCTCTATAATGACGCGGGTGAAGAGCTCGTCGATATTTCGAACGCACTGACCCCGCAGAAAATGGAATTCATGCGGGCAGGTGGATCCTACGCTGTTGTCTTCGGCAAGAAGCTTCAAACCACGGCTGCCGCGATCCTCGGTATCGAAGCGCCAGCCGTTTACGCGACCGCGAAAGAGATCCACCATGAAGGCCAAGGCCTGACAGCGGTCGAGAAGATCTTCAATCGAAATGCGGTTGGCGTCGCGCCTGGCAAAACGCTGCACTCAGGGTCTGATGTGCGTGTGAAGGTCAACATTGTTGGCTCGCAAGACACGACCGGACTGATGACGTCTCAAGAGCTCGAAATGATGGCGGCGACGGTGATTTCTCCAGCGGTTGATGGCGCCTATCAATCCGGCTGTCACACGGCCTCTGTTTGGGATCACAAAGCGCAGCGCAATATCCCGAAACTGATGAGCTTTATGAACAAGTTTGGTCTCATCACCGCGCGCGACCCGAAAGGTGAGTATCACGCGATGACCGACGTGATCCACAAAGTGCTCAACGACATCACAATCGATGACCGCGCAGTGATCATTGGCGGTGACTCGCACACACGCATGTCGAAGGGCGTCGCGTTCGGCGCGGACTCTGGAACCGTTGCGCTCGCGCTCGCCACGGGCGAGGCAACCATGCCGATCCCTGAATCTGTCAAAGTGACTTTTAAAGGCACATTGAAAGATCACATGGACTTCCGAGATGTTGTCCACGCAACGCAAGCCCAGATGTTGGATCATTTTGACGGCGAGAACGTGTTCCAAGGCCGCGTGATCGAAGTCCATATCGGAACGCTTCTGTCTGACCAGGCCTTTACGTTTACGGACTGGACAGCCGAGATGAAGGCGAAAGCATCGATCTGTATTTCGGAACCCGATACGCTGGTGGAGTCTTTGGAAATCGCCAAAGCGCGTATTCAGATCATGATCGAAAAGGGCATGGACAACAGCAAAGGCGTCCTACAAGGCCTGGTCGATCTCGCCGAAGCCCGCATCGCCGGGATCAAGTCAGGTGAAGAACCGCCGCTCCTTCCGGATGCGGATGCGAAATATTTCGCAGAGTTCGAAGTGGACCTCGACGCCATTAACGAGCCAATGATTGCCGACCCGGACGTCAACAATGACGATGTGTCAAAGCGCTATACGCACGACACCATTCGTCCAATTTCCTACTATGGCGGAGACCGCAAGGTCGATCTCGGCTTTGTCGGATCGTGCATGGTGCACAAAGGCGATATGAAGATTTTGGCGCAGATGCTGCGCAATATCGAAGCGCAAAACGGCTCGGTCGAGTTTAACGCGCCGCTGGTCGTCGCACCGCCGACTTACAATATCGTCGACGAGCTGAAAGAAGAAGGCGATTGGGAAGTGCTTGAGCGCTATTCCGGTTTTGTCTTTGACGACGCAAATCCGAAGCAAGATGCGCGTAAGAAGTACGAGAACATTCTCTATCTCGAGCGCCCAGGCTGTAATCTCTGCATGGGCAACCAGGAGAAGGCTGAACCAGGCGATACGGTCATGGCGACCTCAACGCGTCTGTTCCAAGGCCGTGTGGTGCGGGACTCTGATGAGAAAAAGGGCGAGTCTCTGCTCGCCTCGACACCGGTCGTTGTTCTCTCAACCGTTCTTGGACGTACGCCAAACATTGATGAGTATATCGCGGCCGTCGATGGCATCGATCTGACCAAATACGCACCACCACGGCACTAACGCTAGCCGTCTATAAGCGGATCAAAGACGTCTCGTGCAGCAGTCGGGCACAAGGTGCTCGATTGCTGCACGCGTGATGTCGAGCGTCGAATAGTTTAAGCGCCGTTGTGGTTTAGGCGACGTCCCGGCCCAGAGCAGCTGCATAGATTTCAAACCAAGTCTCTCGATCGATTTCGATACGCGCCGCCTGACCAAGACGCTTGATACGATCTAAAGCGTTCGTCCCTGCGACCGGCACAATGCCAGCCGGGTGAGCGAGCAGCCAAGCCATTGCTAGGCTTGCAATATCAGTCTCATGAAGATCCGCAAGGCGCTTGAGGATGCTCGCAACAGGTGGCTGTGCGTCGGAGAAGAGCGCGCCGCCCCCTAAGGGGGACCAAGCCATGGGCTTGATCTTGTTTCGTTGCAGATGCGCAAGATCGCCGTTCGAGAAGGCGTCTACTTCCATCACACTAAGCTCGATCTGATTGGTTGCCAGGGGCGTGTCCATCGCCGATTGGAGAAGGTCCCAATCATGAGGTTTGAAGTTTGAAACACCGACGGCTTTCACTTTGCCTGAGGCGACGATCTCGTCGAGGGCCTGTCCGGTCTCAACGTGATCCATAAACGGGTCAGGGCGGTGAATGAGCAATACATCAATCTGGTCGATGCCCATCTCTTTTCGAGATCTGTCGACAGACGCATGAATGTGGTCGCGGCTCGTATCGTAATATTTGACACGCTTGTTCGAATAGCGACCGATGGGGGCAATGATCCCGCATTTGGTGATGATTTCGATATCATCTCGCAGACTGGGTTTGTCCCGTAATGCGTTACCCAGAAGCGCTTCGGCGCCATAGTCGCCATAAATGTCAGCTTGATCGAAACTCGTAATGCCTTGCTCGATGCAGGCTTCCATTTTGGCCTGGACGTGTTTGGCGGACGTGTCGGGCCCATCTCCGATCCGCCACATGCCATAGACCATTCGCGAGATATTGAGCGTTGGCGAGAGGTGGACGCGATCCATGCGAAATTATCTCCAAGTCAGGCGCTGACCTGAGCGCAGCGTAGATGAAGGCCCGATCAGAGTGCTCATCGTAGCAACGATGTCGAGACTGATCCGGGTGGCGAGTTAGATGTCCCTAAGGACTACCCGTTGATCCTCAATGGGGCCCCGAGTCAATAAAGAGACCAAACCCATGAGCGTCTCTCTATTCTGTGGCGGGTGTGTTGGGACTGACGCGAACGAAACTCATCGCGAAAGCTGCGATGCAGAAGCTCGCCGCGCCGAACAGAACCGCCAAGAGTGGCACCCCGCCGACCATAGGCGCGACGCTGGTCTCTAGAGATCTCAGGATCGGTCCCATTGTGCCACCGACCAGGATTTGCGGGAGCACGATGAAGAAATTGAAGATGCCCATATAGATGCCCATTTTGCGCACCGGCAGGGCGTCAGCAAGGATGGCATAGGGCAGGGCCAAAATAGACCCCCAAGCCATGCCGAGCCCCACCATTGGAATGAGCAAGCCATATTGTGATCCGAACAGATGGTATCCGATGAATCCGGCCGCGCCCGCGATGAGATTGAACGAGTGCAGGCTGCGCGTCCCAACTTTGCGTGCGATGCCTGCAATGATGAAGGCATAGAGGGCTGCGACACCGTTTTGAACGGCGAACATAATACCGACCCAGTCGCCGGCATCTTGATAGGCTTTGGAAGTCGCATCGGCGGTGTCCCAGGCCTGGATCGCGACCGCAGGCGTGGTGTAAATCCACATGATAAAGAGGCCGACCCAGGAGAAGAACTGAACCACCGCCAATCGCTTCATCACGCTCGGCATGGTCGTGAGATCACCCAAAACATCGGATAGAAAGTTGCGAGCATTCTTATCGGTTTTGACCAGCTGACTGTTCCAAAGATACAGCGCCCCTAGAACAATTAAGCCGCCGCCAAGTATGAAGAATTGCTGGTCCCCATTCGCGAAATAGACCGCTGCAGAGAACGCAATTCCTAGCGCGGCGATGATGAGGCCCCATTTGGAGAAGAAGCCTGCTTCAGGGCGTTCGTCTTTTTCAATTCCGCCTTCTTGTTCAAAGATGTTGTCTTCATCCTTGCCGAACGACTCCAACTCTTCCGGCGAGTATTCTTTTGTCGAGAATACGGTCCACATGACCGCCATGAATAAGGCGGCGCCACCTATGTAAAACGACCACTTCACATTGTCCGGTATCACGCCTTCAGCCGCCTCGTTCGACACGCCCAATGCATTGAAGACGAAGGGGGCGATTGAAGCGAGCACTGCGCCGGCGCCGATGAAAATGGTTTGCATCGAATAGCCGAGCGGGCGTTGCTTACTTGGCAACATGTCACCCACGAAGGCGCGGAAGGGCTCCATGGTGATGTTCAAACTGGCGTCTAGAATCCACAACGTGCCGGCAGCGACCCACAGCCAGGGCGAGTTGGGCATAATGAACAGGGCGAGCGTTGTGAGGATCGCACCGACCAAGAAATAGGGACGACGACGTCCCAACGGACCCCATGTTTTATCGCTGAAATAGCCGACGATGGGCTGCATAATCAGGCCGGTAATCGGGCCCGCCAGCCAAAGCAAAGGCAGGGTGCTCATGTCTGCACCGAGCGTTTGGAAGATCCGGCTCACATTGCCGTTTTGAAGCGCGAAGCCGATCTGGATTCCAAAAAAGCCAAACGACATGTTGACGATTTGGAACAGGTTGAGTTCCGGTTTTCGGATGGTGTCATCCGCACCTGCGGGGCCTCCAGAAACAGCCATTGTCTTCCTCCGCTATGTTTTATCTTTTTTTGAAACAAAGACCCGGCCGTGCCAGGGGTCTAAAGACCGAGACGCGCCCAGGCGGATCGTATCGACGTCGCCCGTTAATGCATCCACCCACGCACCCGCTGCCGGACCATCCGATATTTCGAACTCGGCGCGTTCAGGGGAGAGGTTGAACAGAACCAAAACCCGGTTGCCGTCTTTCTCTCGCGCAAAGCTCAACACTTGCCCTGGATTGTCTGTAGACACCGGAATGATGCGCCCACCAGCGGCACCGTTGTGCAGAGCCTTATTGGCTTTCTTGATCTCGATAAGTCGCTGAATGAGCGTGCCATCTTCGTGCTTGTAATCACCCCATTCGATTGGGTCGCGTTCGAAGAATTCGAGCTGGTCTTGATTGCCGACTTCCTGACCATTGTGGATGAGCGGGATGCCCTCGGTGACGAAGGAAAGGGTTAGCATGGCGTGATAGGCATCGCCATAGATGCTCCCTGTCGATCCATCCCAGGCATTCTGGTCATGGTTCTCGGTGTACAACATGCGATAAGCATCAAGCGGCCAAGTCGAAATTTGATTGCCTAAGAAGCCTCGCAGGTCTCCGGCATCCGATTGTCCTTTAGCGATCCGCTGAGCCGCTTCTTTCCAGGCCCAGCCATAGGTCGCGTCGAACGCATAGCGATGCAGATCGCGTTGCTGCCACTCCGCCAACATGAAGACGGGTTTGATCGTCTCAAGCTCGGCGCGGGCTGTTTCCCAGAAGTCGAGCGGGACATATCCGGCGACGTCGCATCGGTAACCATCGATATCAAACTCTTCGACCCAGTATTTTAGAGCGCGCGTTTTGTATTCGCGCAGATCTGGATCGGAATAGTCGAGATCTATGATGTCCGCCCAATCGGTCCAAGGCGTCGGGCGAAAGTCGCCTTTCCAGTCCGTTTCATACCAGTCTGGATGTTCGGTCACGAGCGGGTTGTCCCAGGCCGTATGATTGGCGACCCAATCCAGGACCACTTTGAAGCCTTGGTCGTGGGCGGCTTCGACAAAGGCGCGAAAGTCGGCTTCGGTTCCAAACTCCGGATTGACGGCGAAATAGTCTTGGACCGCGTAAGGGCTGCCGAGCGAGCCTTTGCGGTTCACGGTCCCGATCGGGTGGATGGGCATGAGCCAAAGAATGTCGACGCCCAGGTCTTTTAGGCGAGGAAGTTGGGCTTGAGCGGCTTGGAAGGTTCCTTCAGGCGTGAACTGGCGCGTATTGATTTGATAGATGACCGCATCCTGGGCCCATTCCGGGTGCTTTACTTGAACATAGTCGCGAGGCGCAAAGCGCGATGCGGTATCAGATTTTGCAAGATTTTGCGAAATCGGTCCATCACTGGCGCATGCTGCAAGTGCGCAGATCGATAAGCAAAGAGCGGCTCGCTTTAACAACGGTCTATTCCTCCCCAGTGCGCTTTATATACGGCGCTTCTGATATGTAGACCCATAAAGCGCAATTTGGATCGTTTGGCAATTTATCGGTGCCACAGAATTTTATTGACCCCGCTTGGTTCCTCAAGGATGATGCGCCAAAAGTTGCAAAAATTTGCGGGAGGCTGAATTGAGCCGTCTTATTTGCGCCGGTGTCCTTGGTGCCATGATTTTGATTTCTGGGTGTTCGGGGCTAACAGCCACGACCGCATCAACCAATGGGGCCGCGCCTGGCACCCCTGGCGCGCCGCCAACTTGGTCTAACGCGCAAAAGCTCGCGATTGGATCGTCTTACGAAGCGTATGATGCCAACGGGCAATTCTCAGACTTAAGTCCGACGGCGCCCATCTCGAAAGTTTGGTTCTCGATCGGCCAAGATCGGATCACCGA
>CAYNUI010000064.1:2152-11750 GCA_964400185.1 uncultured Hyphomonas sp. | reverse complement strand
AGTCCGACACGGTTGCGCAGGGCTTCGGTTCGCTTGGCCTGATGACGTCCTTCCTGCTCACGCCGGATGGCAAGACGATGGAAGCCGAAGCCGCACACGGCACGGTGACCCGTCACTATCGCAACCACCAGAAAGGCGAAGCGACCTCGACCAACTCGATCGCGTCGATCTTTGCTTGGACGCGCGGCCTGCAGCATCGCGGACGCATGGACAACACGCCAGAGGTCACAGCCTTTGCTCAGAAGCTCGAAGACACGATCATCAAGACCGTCGAATCTGGCCAAATGACCAAAGACCTCGCGTTGCTGGTTGGACCAGAGCAAGAATGGCTCACCACTGAGGGCTTCCTCAATGCAGTCGGTGACAATTTCGAAAAAGCGATGTCTGCTGGCTAGTATGGCGCTTGGAATTAACATCCGACCAGCTGTCCCGGGCGATGAATATGCGCTCGGGGTGGTTGGTGCGGCGACATTCCTTGAAAGCTATTCTGAAACCATTCCAGGCCCGGACCTCATCAAGCATTGCCAGAACGAGCATTCGCCCGAGGTCTATAAGGGCTATATCACGTCCAATGATCCAAATTATGCGTGTTGGGTCGCGGAATATTCCGGAACCAAGGCGCCGATCGGTTATGCCGTGACCAGCGCGGTGGAGGCCCCAACAGAGGGCCAACCGGGCGATATTGAACTGAAACGCATTTACGTCTTCTCCAAATATCACGGCACCGGCACCGGCCGGGAGCTGATGATGGCGGCGCTGAAGCATGCCCGCGAGATTGGTGCGAACCGGATGCTGCTTGGCACCTATGATCAGAACCACCGCGCGGTGGCCTTCTATCAACGCGCTGGCTTTGAAAAAGTCGGCGAACGCCGCTTCCAGGTCGGCAATCAAATTTTCAATGACATTGTTATGGGCGTGCGCCTTTAAGGCTTGAACGTCGTACAAACAAAAACGAGCCAGGGCTGCGACCCTGGCTCGTTCCTTTGGCTTGTACCTGTTTAGATGCTCAATCGTTCGGCAAGGGCGGGGCGAAGGGAATAAAACCCCGAGTGAGGAAGCGAACGACCGGGAGGTGAGCGCCTTAGTAGAGGTTCAAGCGGTCTCGGCGGTCCTCGCGGCGATCCTGAACATTCTCAAGCCGGTCAACGCGGTCCTCGAAGCGATCTAACGGTCCATTATTCACGGCTCGGTCGCGGCGGTCTTCACGGCGGTCGATGACATTCTCGCGTCGATCAATTCGGTCTTCGACACGATCAAGGCGGCTGCCTTGTTCAATGACGCCCTGACGCTCCAGGCGGTCCAGGCGATTGTCAAAGCGCTCAAGCCGTTCAGCCGGGCCCGCGAGGGCTATTGGGGCAGCGAGAGAAGCGACGATGGCCAGTGTGGTCAATTTCAACATGCGATCCTCCATGTTTTGTGTTCGCATGGAGGGTCAAACGCGTGGGGCCGCACTTTCCGTCGCAGAAAATGCAATAAAATCAATTATGAACGACTGTTCACGAACTTGGCTTCGTGTTCCGGATAGAAAACTCTGGCGAAAAGAAACGCTTAAGCGACGAGTTCGACGCGGTAGCTTTCAATCACTGTATTGGCGAGCAGCTTCTCGCACATGTCTTTGACTCGGGCTTCGGCGTCCGCTTCGGAAACACCTTCAAGATCGAGCTCGATGACTTTGCCGATCCGGGCACCTGCAACTTCGCCGAATCCCATCCGGCCGAGCGAGTCCGCGACAGCCTTTCCTTGCGGGTCAAGCACACCAGGTTTTAGGCCAACATGGACAATCGCTTTCATGGGAATCGCGCCTCGCTTTTTGAGTCGCGCCCCCTGTATCGCAATCTGGGCGCTATCGGAAGACCAGATACGCGATCGCCGCTGCAATCACTGCCAATCCGCCCAAAGCCAAGGGCATGGCTTGCATTCGGCGCATCATTTTGATGCGGGTTTGGAAGTCAGCTCGGTCATTCACATTGGGAAAGGGACCGTCGGGCACGGGCTTGTCTAAAAAGGCGCAGAGCGGCCCCCAGCCCTCTTTGGGATGGAAGACGAGCAGCCGATCATCGGAAAAAGCCGCTTTCACATCCGCCTCGTGTTGTTCGAACGCTTTGCGGGTCGCCTCTTTGTCTTCGAACTTCCCGCCAAAGATCCGATCCCAGATCGTCCCATAGGTCATCTCTTTGATCTTTCGGACTTTCGGAATGACCGTCATCCAACCGGGAATGTCTCGACTGACGGGATAGATCGTCTCGCTGGCGCTTTCGTACCAGGAATCAAAGCTGCGGGTGGTCAGAATGATCTTGGCGTCTGGGTAATGCGCCGCCAATTCCCGCCAATATCCAGACGAGGGAAAGTCCACGCTGGCTTGAAACCCTTCAAACACGTGGTCCCAGTCCGGGGTCTCGCCTTGTGAGATGCGATGCCAGGCACCGAGCTGCTTGTCGCTCGGAAACACTTCCAGCATGTGATGGCATTTATCATAGCCGAGTTGTTCAAGCGCTGCCTTCATAGACAGCGTGCCCGTGCGGCCGAAGCCTGCGCCAATTACTTGCAAAGCCATTGAAATCTCTCCCCTGATTTTTACGGGCCTGATTTCAGAGAGAGGCTACTTCTGTGGTCCGCTAAAGTCCACAATCTCAGCGCCTTGCGCAGATTCCTTGATGATGCCGAGGCGTCGCGCCACTTCTGCGTACGCCTCTGTCACCCCGCCCAGATCGCGTCGGAACCGGTCTTTGTCGAGCTTCTCATTGGTCTCAAGATCCCAGAGACGGCAGCTATCCGGGCTGATCTCGTCGGCGAGGATGACGCGTTGCATGTCATTCTCGAAAAAGCGGCCAAACTCGAGCTTGAAGTCGACCAGCTTGATGCCAACCCCGGCGAAAAGCCCGGACATGAAATCATTCACCCGCAAAGACAATGCGATCAGCTCATCCATTTCGTGCGGCTGAGCCCAGCCGAACGCGGCAATATGTTCTTCAGCGACCAATGGATCGCCTAAAGAATCGTCCTTCAGGCAGAACTCAACGATAGCGCGCGGCAATTGCGTGCCTTCTTCAATGCCGAGGCGCTTTGACATCGTGCCCGCCGCGACGTTGCGGACAATCACTTCGAGCGGGATGATCTCAACCTTTTTGATCAATTGCTCGCGCATGTTGAGGCGTTTGATGAAGTGATTGGGGATGCCAACGCCGCCGAGACGGGTCATCATGAATTCGGAAATACGATTGTTCAGCGCGCCTTTGCCGTCCAAAACCGCTTTCTTTTCAGCGTTAAAGGCCGTCGCATCGTCCTTGAAATATTGGATCAGCGTATTGGGCTCAGGCCCTTCATAAAGGATCTTCGCCTTGCCCTCATAAATCATGCGCTTGCGTGACATCGCACTATCCCTCTGGCGATCTGCGAGAAAGGCCGACTCAGTCAGCCCCAGTGATAAGGCGCTCCCCTTACGCCAATCGCGGCCTTTAGGCAAAAGGCTTCTTGCACCCGGCCCCCCATCACCCTAAATCTCCCGTGGAAACTGTTATTTCTCTCAAAAGGTTGGACAAGAATGTCTTCATTTGACGATCGCGAACGCGCCGAAGAAGCCAAATTCGCTATGGATGAGGCGACCGAGTTTAAGGTCATGGCGCGCCGGAACAAATTACTCGGCCTGTGGGCTGCTGAGCTGATGGATCTGCATGGCGCAGACGCAGAAGCTTATGCCAAGACGGTTGTTCTGTCTGACCTGGAAGAGCCCGGCGACGATGATGTGTTTCGCAAAGTTCGCGCCGACCTGGACGCAGCAGGTGTGGATCGCACCGATGCGCGGATCAAAGATCATATGGCAGAATTGCTCCCAGTTGCGCGCGAGCAAGTCATGAAAGAAGCGGAGTAAGGCCCATGTCTGGTGACGTTCAGTCCTCCATCGATAATGCTGTGAAAGGCAATGACGTATTGCTCTTCATGAAAGGCACGCCAACCTTCCCACAATGCGGGTTTAGCTCGGTCGTGGTGCAAGTCCTCGACTATCTCGGCGTTGAGTATCAGGCCGTAAATGTCCTGGAAGACCAAGACGTTCGCGAAGGCATCAAAGCTTATTCCAACTGGCCGACCATTCCGCAGCTTTACGTCAAAGGCGAGTTTGTCGGCGGCTGCGATATCGTCAAAGAGATGTTCGAAGCCGGAGAGCTGAAAGAGTTCATGACCGAAAAAGGGATCGAGATGGAAGCGGCCTAATGCGACAGCATTTGGAACCCACCCCAGATCACCCGATTACGATCGAGACAAAAGAAACGCCCGTCCGCGTCGAGCTGGCGGGTGTTTCTGTATTGGAAACAGGATCGCATTTGGAATTACGCGAAGCGACCTATCCAGCGGTGGCTTACCTGCCGCGCGACCAGGTCGATATGAGCGCGCTCGAACGCTCTGATCATACGACTTGGTGCCCCTATAAAGGCGAAGCGTCCTACTTTCACATCCGGCGCGCAGATGGAGACAGACTCGAAAATGCGGTCTGGACTTATGAGACGCCCTTTCCCGCAGTCGCTGCGATCAAAGACGCGCTCGCCGTCTATCCGAACAAAGTGGACGCGATTAAGATCGGCGCATGACGACGCCGAAACTTATCCTTGGCCCCCGCCCCGGCAAGAAATCAAAAGACGCAATCAAAGCCCAAGGCGTGACTGATATCGTCACGCTGCTGTCTCAGCGCGAGCAACCGGAGAGCATCAAGCGGATCGCTGGTAGTATCGGCGCGGACTGGCATCACTTTGAGCTAAATGGCGGGCATTTGGAGACTTTGGCCGAGGTCGAATTGTCCCGCTTGTTCCTACTCTGGGATGAGATAGGCCGGGCCGAGGGGGAGCGGATCGCTTATTTGCATTGCTCTGCGGGTCTGCATCGGACGGGTTTCGTCGCCTATCTCATCTTGCGGCGGTCTGGCCTCAGCCCGGATGAGGCGATGGCGGGTTTGCGGGATTTGCGTGAAGTCACGGCCGAGCAAGTTGGTGAGGCCCGCATCGCGCTCGCGGAAGAGAAATTCATCGCCTGGCAGACGGGCTGAACCTCAAGCAAAAAAGAACAGATAGATGCACGCGATCAGCGGCAAGAGGCCCATCGCAAACATGGTGCGGATGAACTTGTAATGCGCCACCCAGCCATCAATCTTCGCATCGCCGCTTTCGCGAGTCTCGGTCTCGAGGTCGATCCAGTCATGCTTTTTGCGGAACGTATCTGAGACAATGTACTGATCGAGCGAGCCTTCAAAGAAGCGATGCCCGAAATAGAAGCTGATCGAATATGAGATGATCCCAAGCATGACGATGATCAGCCAGCCGACCCAGCCCATGCCGCCACCCGCTTCAATCACATCCCAAAACGCGTATCCGGTACCAAGACCAATCACGCCCGCGCCGAGGGCGATCTGCCAGAGACGTCCACGATTGGGCACGGGGGCCGGTTCGGTCATGACGCGCGCTCCTTTTCAAAGCCACTCACAACGTATAACAGCGCGGCCATGACGACCACCCTCGATCGCCCCGCTCCGATTAAGCCCGACGCCTTGCCAAAGGTCGGGATTGTTTCGCTTGGCTGCCCCAAAGCGCTTGTCGATTCAGAGCGCATAGTGACCCGGCTGCGCGCCGAAGGCTATCAGATCAGCCCGGACTATTCCGGCGCGGACTTGGTTCTGGTCAATACGTGCGGCTTTCTCGATAGCGCGCGCGAGGAAAGCCTGGACGCGATCGGTGAAGCGATCGAAGCCAATGGCAAGGTCATCGTCACCGGATGCCTCGGCGCAGAGCCGGAGGTGATTGAACAAGCTCACCCAAAGGTGCTCGCGGTCACCGGCCCGCATCAATATGAGCAGGTCATGGACGCGGTGCACACGCATCTCACCCCACCGCACAATCCACACACTGATCTGGTGCCAGAAAGCGGATTGCGCCTGACGCCTCGCCACTATGCCTATTTGAAGATTTCAGAGGGCTGCAACAATCGCTGCAGCTTCTGCATCATCCCGAAACTGCGCGGAGATCTCGCCTCGCGGCCGATCCATCATGTCCTAATCGAAGCCGAACAGCTGGTCCGCGCCGGCGTTAAAGAGCTGCTCGTCATTAGCCAGGATACCAGCGCCTATGGCCTCGATATCAAGTATGCGCCGCAGACTTGGAAAGGCGAAGAATACGAGACCCGCTTCCTTGATCTCGCGCGCGGGCTTGGCTCGCTCGGCGTGTGGACGCGGATGCATTATGTCTATCCCTATCCGCATGTCGACAAAGTCATTCCGCTCATGGCGGAGGGCTTGATCACGCCGTATCTTGATATCCCGTTCCAGCATGCGAGCGCCAATGTCCTAAAAGCGATGAAGCGTCCAGCCAAGCAAGACCGCGTCCTGGAGCGCATTCAACAATGGCGGCGCGATGTACCGGATCTCGCCATTCGCTCCACTTTCATTGTCGGCTTCCCAGGTGAGACGGAAGAAGACTTCGAAATCTTGCTCGACTTCATCCGCGAAGCGAACATCGATCGTGCCGGGTGCTTCAAATATGAGAATGTCGCGCACGCCGATAGCCGCGATCTGCCCGGCCATTTGCCGGAAGAGGTCAAAGAAGAGCGCTGGCACCGCTTCATGGAGGTCCAAGCTGAAATCTCTGCGGCGCGGGCTGCAGCTCAAATCGGCACGGTGCAGGACGTCATCATAGACACCCCCGGCGACGAGGCCGGAACCTATCTCGCGCGCACGAAAGCCGATGCGCCAGAGATTGATGGCGTCGTCTATCTCGCGTCTGACACCGCTCTGAACGCAGGTGCGATCATCTCCGCAAAAATTGAAGACGCCGACGCTTATGATTTGTTCGGCCGCGCTCTATAGTCCACGCTGATAGACCAGCTTGAGGCGATACGATGCTAACCGAAATCGAACAAGAAAAGACCGAGGCTCGCGCCAATGCCATCGATTATGATCGCATTGAGGGTCTGCATTATCTCGGCAATTATGTGCGGCCTTTGCCCACCAATATGGCGCGTATGATGGAGAACGCGTACGATTGGGAGCACCTGCCTTATGTGCATCCGAGTTCATTCTCTTCCATAGATCTCGTCGATAGCGGCGACTGGGGCTGGCGCGCGAAGCTGGGTGTCCCGGGCGGTCTCGAACCGACCCACCAGATGCTCGATCTCTTGGTCGACGCGGCGAAGAATTATTGGGTGTCGACGGTCTACCATGGACCGGGCGAAGGGATTGAAATCCACACCCAAGCCACCACGCTGAGCGAAGATGAGATTGAAGTCGACGTGCGCTTCTATCTCCCCGAAGCCCCAGCGGACGAAGCGACGAGCGCGGCCATCCTGCAATACATGCAGACGCAGTATAAAACGCTCTATGATGAGGATATCGACCTGATGAATGGGCGGCAAAGCGCGCTCGAAGATCGCTCGCGTTGGCGCAAGGACGGGTCCGATCCAAGCGATATCAAAGTGGCCGCCTTAGCCGAGCTTGAACCGGGTCAAACCCTGACGATAGAGACCGAGAGTGGGCGCTATTGCGTGCGACACTTCCAGGATCAGTGGCATGTTCACAGCGCCGTTTGCCCGCATTTGCTTGGGCCGTTACAAGACAGCGCGCTCGACGCAGACGGCTATCTCACCTGCCCCTGGCATGGATATCAATTCAACATTGTCACCGGCGAGAGCAAAGACGGGCAGTGCCAAGCCCTCGCCGCCGCGCCGGAACTCATTGTGCGAGACGGCCATTTGTTTTTGCGCGAAACCAAAGCGCGCTAGACAGAACGACCCTTGCCCACCCCTGCAAACACAGTAGTTTGCGCCCGTTGCAAAGGGAGCCTCAAATGGGCGACAGCATTTTCATTGGCGGCGCAGATATGGATGGCGAAGGCACGCCAAATGACGCCCAGACGCTGCTGCTGAACCGCGCCAACCGTCACGGCATCGTGGCAGGCGCAACCGGCACTGGCAAAACCGTGACGCTGCAAATCCTCGCCGAGGGGTTCTCAAATGAAGGCGTGCCGGTCTTTTGCGCCGACGTGAAAGGCGATCTCTCTGGAATCTGCGTCTCAGGCAGCCCAGAACATAAGCTACATCCGAAATTGATCTCGCGGGCTGAGAAAATCGGCTTTGAGGATTATGGCTATGACGCGACCCCGACTGTGTTCTGGGACGTGTTCGGCGAAAAAGGCCATCCGGTTCGCACGACCATTTCAGACATGGGGCCGCTGCTCCTGTCGCGCTTGATGGACCTGACCGAGACCCAGGAAGGCGTCCTCACCGTGGCGTTTGAATATGCCGATGATGAAGGCATGCTGCTCTTGGATCTCAAAGATCTGCGTAAGCTGCTCAATCATATGGGCGACAAAGAGGTGCGCACCGCGATCAGCCGCGAGTATGGCAATGTCGCGCCCGCCAGTCTCGGCGCTATTCAACGCCGCTTGCTGGTCTTGGAGCGCGAAGGCGCGGAGCAATTCTTTGGCGAGCCTGCGCTGAACCTGAAAGACTTTATGCGCACCACGCGCGACGGCCGCGGCATCGTGAACGTGCTCGACTCCACGACGCTGATCAACAGTCCACGACTCTACTCGACCTTCCTGCTTTGGCTCTTGTCGCAGCTGTTTGAGGAGCTGCCGGAAGTTGGCGACCCAGAGAAACCGAAAATGGTCTTCTTCTTTGATGAAGCGCATTTGCTGTTCAATGACGCGCCGCGCGCCTTGCTGGAAAAGATAGAACAAGTCGTGCGCTTGATCCGTTCCAAAGGGATTGGCGTCTTCTTCGTGACGCAGAACCCGCGCGACCTGCCCGACAGTGTGCTCGCCCAGCTCGGCAATCGGATCCAGCACGCTTTGCGCGCCTATACGCCCGCTGAGCGCAAAGGCGTCAAAGCCGCCGCGCAATCCTTCCGAGAGAACCCGTCTTTTGACGCAGAAGAAGTGATCACCGATCTTGGCGTTGGCGAAGCCTTGGTCTCGACGCTGGACGAGAAAGGCGCGCCGAACATTGTCCAGCGCACGCTGATCCGTCCGCCAAGCTCGCGTCTCGGTCCGGCAACGGAAGAAGAGCGCAAAGCCGAGATGGAAAAAAGTCCGGTGCTCGGCCTCTATGACGAAGCGATCGACCGCGAGTCCGCTTATGAAATCTTGCTCAAGCGCGAGGAAGAAGCCGCTGAGGCGGCGGTCAAACTCGCCGAAGAAGAAGCCAAAGCCGCCCGCGAGATTGAGAAGAAAAAGTCGCGTAGCACGAAAAAGAAAACCACCACACGACGCCGTAGCACCCGCATGACCACGACCGAGCGCGCGGTCAATACCGCAACGCGCACGATTGCTAGGCGGGTCACCGATTATGTCCTGAGGGGCATCCTCGGCGGTCGTCGGCGATAGGCTGGGTTTGAGGCAATGGCGACGAGCGACAAACGATCCGAACTGATCGACAAGCTCGCAGACCATATTCTGACGGATGGTTTGTTGAATGCGAGCCTACGCCCACTCGCCAAAGCGGTCGGCACCAGCGATCGCATGCTGCTCTATTATTTCAAAGACAAGGACGCGCTCATTGAAGCGGTGCTGGATCGGATCGTCGACCGCATCACCGTGATCTTAGAACAGTCTGCTGCGCCCGA